>DASWHT010000438.1:0-6237 GCA_036398075.1 Binatia bacterium
TACTTTTCATTTAACCTCCTTGTTTCGATTTACTTGATTGGTGCAAACAATATGCCATGCGAGCCGCGGTAATTTACCAACGATTTCACACGCTCCGAAAAACATTTGTCCTAAAAGTGAGATCGCACGAATTAAATCTTCCGATGTTTGGGTCACTTCACTAAGACAGTGAGCATTAGATCGAGATTTCGATTCTAGCGAATCGTAAGTGGAACAAGGAACGGCGCTAGCCCGAGGCTCTGAGCTGTCGCCTTTGCGACCTTCAAGAAATGTATATTGACAAAGGTCCGTCCTTTGATAAATCTGGGACGGTTCGTCGCTCCCTTCAATAGCCCCGACTCAGTTGGGAGGATTCCCCTGGGCGATCAGGCCTAGGACAAAAAAAGAAATTTCCATTCCACGTTGGGCGAGTCCTGTGAAATCGAAAAATCGCAAGAGAGTTTCTGGAGGCGACGCGAGCGATACGGAAGTATCCGAATCGAAAGATGAGAACCCTTCAACGTCTCCACGCCCAATGCCTGCCGGGCAGACACAAAACCCACGCGACTCTCTAAGCCAAGTTCCAATCGTTGGTATTGGCGCTTCCGCTGGCGGGTTGGAGACGCTCGCGGCCGTAAACGATCTCGAACGCTCCGAGCGGGAAGCCAAAGCCGCGCGCGCCTACGCCGAAGCTACCATTCGCACGGCGCGCGTCCCGCTGATTATCCTGCGCGCAGATCTGCGCGTGAACACGGCCAACGAAGCGTTCTACAAAACTTTCAAGACCACGCCGGACCAGACCGAAGGCCGCTTGATCTATGATTTAGGCAACCCGCAATGGAATATTCCCAAATTGCGCATGTTCCTCGAAGACATTTTGCCCCGGAACAGTTTCTTCAACGACTTCGAGGTCACGCACGACTTTCCGCAAATCGGACGGCGCACGATGCTGCTCAACGCCCGGCGGCTGGACCTCGATGACGGCGCGCCGCAAATGGTTCTCCTGGCCATCGAAGACGTGACCGAACGGCAGCGCGCCGAGGCTGCCACCGCTTTGCTGGCTGCGATTGTCAATGCCTCGGACGACGCCATCATCGGCAAAGACTTCAACGGCGTCTTCACCAGTTGGAACAAAAGCGCGGAGCGTCTCTTCGGCGACACGGCGCAGGAGGCCATCGGGCAGCCCATTACCATGCTCTTGCCACCCGACCGGCTGCACGAAGAGCCTGAAATTCTGGCGCGGCTCAAGCGCGGTGAGCGAGTGGACTATTTCGAAACCGTACGCTCGCGTAAAAATCGTTCGCCGTTGGAAATATCTCTGACCATCTCTCCCGTCAAGGATGCGACAGGTCAAGTCATCGGCGCATCCAAAAATGGCTCGCGACATCACCGCGCGCAAGCAGACGGTGGAGGCGCTGGCGCAGGCCCACGCCGAACTTCAGTCGCACGCGGAGGAGTTGACCCGTTTCAATAGAGCCGCGGTCGGGCGCGAGTTGCGCATGGTTGAATTGAAGAAAGAAATCAATGAACTTAGTCAGCGGCATGGCGAGCCCGCGCGGTATCCGCTCGAATTCGAGGAGGAGGGAAAGGAGAGCGATGGCTGAACAATCGCATCCCAAAGATGAGTCTTCGACCGCGCTCCCGAACGACAGCCTCGTGCCGCTGGAATCGATCCTGTGCACCGAGGAATTGAATCGCCGCCCGGCGCGTCCGCCGGATTACGAGACGGAGAACCGCGCGCTGGCGGCGCTGGTTCAGGCGCTGGCCGATTCGCCGCGCACCATTCTTCAGACGCTGGCCGACCAGATCCTGGAAGTCTTCCGGGCCGACTCAGCCGGCATCAGTCTGCTCACAAGGGAAGATGGGGGAAAAAGGTTCTACTGGCCGGCGATCGCCGGCGCATGGAAACCGCACATCGGCGGCGGCACGCCGCGCGATTTCGGCCCGTGCGGTGACGTGCTCGACCGCAACGCCGCGCTATTGTTCCACCACTTCGAACGGCGTTACACCTATTTCCTGCCGGTCACGCCCCCAGTCGAAGAGTGCCTGCTCGTTCCTTTTTACGTCGAAGGGAAAGCAGTCGGAACGATCTGGGCGATCACCCACAATGACCGCCGCAAATTCGACGCCGAGGACCTCCGGCAGCTTGAAAGCCTGGGCAGGTTTGCATCGGCGGCGTATCAGGCGGTGGCGTCCCTGGATGTGCTGGAGCAACGAAGCGAAGCATTGGGGCAAAGTCACACCGAGCTCACCAAGCGCATGGCCGAGCTCCAGAAGACGAACAAGGAAGCTTGGGAATCGCGCCGCGCGGCGCTCAACTTGATGGAAGATGCGGTCCAGTCGCGCCAGGCGATGGAAAGGCTCAATGCGGAATTGCGCGAAAGCGAAGAGCGTTTCCGCTCGCTGGTGTCGGTCATTACCGACGTGCCGTGGGTAATGGACGCGACCGGTGCTTTCGTCACACTGCAACCGGCGTGGGAAGCGTACACCGGCCAGAGCTGGGAAGAACATCGCGGCTTCGGTTGGGCCAATGCGCTTCACCCCGATGACCGCGAGAGCGTGACGGAAATTTGGCGGCGCGCTTGCGAAAGCCGCGCGCTGTATCAGTTCGAGGGGCGGCTCTGGCATGCGCCAACAGACCAGTGGCGTTACTTCGTGGCCAAAGCCGCGCCGATGCTCAATCTCGACGGCAGCGTGCGCGAGTGGGTGGGCACGTGCACTGACATTGACGACCAGAAACGGGCGTCGGAAAAATTGGAAACGACGGTGGCCGAGCGCACTAAAGAGTTGCGGCAAGCCAATCTCGCGCTTTTGCGCGATATGGAGGAGCGAAAGAAGCTGGAAGACCAGCTTCTGCAGGCTCAGAAGATGGAGAGCATCGGGACGATTGCGGGCGGTATCGCGCATGACTTCAACAATATCCTCAACATCATTCAGGGATACGCTTCGCTTCTTGGCAAGCGTTCTGCTGAAAACAATCAGCTCGCCGAAGGACTCGAGGCGATTAATGAGGCGGTTCAGCGAGGAGCCGGAATGGTGCGGCAGCTTTTGACTTTGGCGCGAAAGAGCGAAGCCCGTTTGGAGCCAACGGATGCAAATGGCATCATTCTCGGACTCACAAAGTTGCTCAAAGAGACGTTTCCAAAAAACATCGAGCTGACCCTGGACTTGACTGGTATTCCTTTGGTTATGGCAGACGCGAGCCAGATCAACCAGGTGCTGCTCAACCTGTGCGTCAATGCGCGCGACGCGATGCCGCAAGGCGGAAAGCTCTTGCTGAAAACCGAAGTAGTTTTCGGGACTGAGCTGCGCCAGCGCATTCGGGAAGCCCAGGAGGAGCGATATGTCCTGATTCGGGTCAGCGATACCGGAACGGGAATGGACGTTTCGACCAGAGGGCGGATTTTTGAACCGTTTTTCACGACCAAAGAGCACGGTCAGGGGACCGGCCTCGGTCTTTCGGTGGTGTACGGTGTTATTAACAATCACGCCGGTCTTGTTGATGTCAGAAGCGAAGTGGGTCAAGGTACGACATTCGATATCTATCTGCCGCTTCCGAAAAACAAGCTCGAACTTGTAGAGATCGAGCAGCAATTAGACCGGAAGCGGAAGATTCGCCCCGGAGCTCGCGCAACTGTCCTTTTTGTCGACGACGAGATAAAACAGCTCCGTCTAATGCAAAACTTTCTCGAGAGTGAAGAGTTCAAAGTTTTGGCGGCAAGAGATGGCGCTGAGGCGGTGCAGATGCATCTACGGCACAAGGATGAGATCGCCGTCGTGGTCCTGGATTTACGGTTGCCCAAGATGACCGGCCTGGAAGCCTATCGAACAATGAGAAACATACAGCCGAAGTTAAAGGCGCTCTTCGCGACCGGGTTGCCATCTCCTGAGCTGGAGACGGAGCTGGACAAAGGAGTGATAGCAGGCATTATCATGAAACCTTACCAACTAGATAAAGTTCTGGAAAAAATCTCCGAGATCCTACAAGAGCCGCCAGTCGTTGACATAGATTGATCTTTCACAACCGCAATGCTCTCAAGTCTAAACTGATACCTAGCTCGGTCCAGATTCCTTCCAAGGTTGGGTAGCTTCTACTACGGCGCGGTCTTAACCCAACAGCGGAGTATTTCCGCTACGCTCCAGGCCTGGGAAATGCAACCGCGCGGAGTGAAGGGGGGGTCAGCATCGAAAACCTCGCTCACGGACCCGATGCAGGCTTGATCGAGATGTGGGATGAAACCTTGCAGTAGCTCGTGCGCGCCGGCGCGATCTTGGGGATAAACTTTTAACCATGTATCAATGAACGGCCCAATCAGCCACGCCCAGACGGTGCCTTGATGATAGGCCGCGTCCCGCGCGCGCAAATCGCCAAAATATTTTGCTTTATAATCGGGATGCCCGGGAGCAAGCGTGCGCAGTCCGACCGGCGTCAATAGGCGCAGGCGAACGGTTTCCAGCACCGGTTTCCACTTCGCGGGGTCGAGAATCGGATGCGAAAGGGAAATCGCCAGCAGCTGATTGGGACGGCAAGCGGCGTCGTCACCGTTGGGCCCGTCTATGACGTCGTAAAGGTGACCTTCTGCTTGGCACCAGAAGCGTTGATTGAATGATTTCATCGCCTTTTCAGCGCAAGCGTTCATTTTTTCCGCCTTGTCTTCAAGCTGTTCTTCGCTGAGCCATTGCTGTAATAGGCGCAGCGCGTTGTACCACAAAGCATTGATCTCTACGGGTTTTCCCCGGCGCGGTGTCACCACCCAGTCGCCGACCTTTGCGTCCATCCAAGTGAGCTGGTAGCCTTCCGCGCCTTGACTCAAGAGTCCGTCCCCCGGGTCGACGGCGATGCTAAACAACGTCCCTTTCAAATGATGCTCGACGATATCGATCAACTTGGGAAGCAATAATCTGAGCGTCCAGCGGTCTCCGGTTGCCTGTAAGTAACGATCGATGGCGTGAAAAAACCACAAGGTTGCGTCGGCTGTGTGGTAAAGTCCCTGGCGGCTTCGCTCCGGAAAGAGATTGGGAATCAGGCCGTCGCGGATCGAGTTAGCGAAATTCCGCAAGATCCAACTGGCCTCCAAAGAGCGGTTCGTCGCCAAGGTCAATCCTTCGAGACTGATCATCGTGTCTCGCCCCCAGTCGGTAAACCAATGATAACCAGCCATTACGGTGCGCATTTCATCGCCTAGGGCGGATGCGCGCGTGGCGTCGACCAGCCGGCCGGCGGGAGTCGCGATGAATTGATCGGCGGCAAGAACCAGTTCGGCGCTGAATCCCGAGGCAACCTTTGGGTGCGCTGAGGCGATCAGACGATCGCGCCGTTCCCATTCCGCATTCCAGGCCTCCGCGGGACTCATGGCGCGAACAGTTTCCCACGACTCGGTTGACGCGACGAACGTAACCTCGGCGGCGGGCGAACATTTGACGTGGAAAGAGCCGGGCGTCCAGAGATCGCCGATCGCTTCGTAGCCACGCTCTTCTTCCGCCGGATAGTGAACGCGCTCGATTTTCTTGCGTTGAACGAGAAATTCCCCTCTCCCATGCAAGACCATGCGGAGGGGCGGCAGTGCCGCCGCAGAAACCTCATAGGTGTCGTCCACGACCGTGAGCACGTAGGGGCCATCGGGTTGCCCGCTAACCGGCGCCTCGTGCTCCCGAAATTGAATTACGGGCCGGAGGCTGATCTCAATTTCTTGGGAAGCCGCCAGGAGCCGGTACCTGACTTGCACCGTATTTTGTCGGTAGGGAAGATGAAGACGCTTTTCCAGCACCAGGTCGCCGATCTGATAGCGCCAAATCGGGAGTCCCATTTCAAGGCGAAACTCCGACAATAAAGTAGGCTTAGACTCGCGATTTTCCTGGGGATCTCGTCTTGGGCCAAGCTCTACTTTGGATCCATCCGCAAACTGAATCTCTTCGATAAGACCGCTTAGCATGACTAATCGGCCAAGCGGAGCAGGCAGCGCCGCGATTAACAATCCGTGGTAGCGGCGCGTCATTTGCCCATAAATAGTTCCCGATGCGTATCCACCGAGGCCGTTGGTTACCAGCCATTCAGCGCGGCTGCCGGTTTTAGACTCATCGGCGTCCAGCGCCGTCGAGGCTATGGCTATCCGAACAATCGATTTCATGGAATTTTTGGTGCGAGTGCGAACGCGGATTTTCCTGGAATAAACCAGCTCTCGACCGTCTCCACCGGCAGAGCACCGCCGCCGCCGTATCGCGGGTCTTCACTCGACCAAACGACGCGCCATTCAGCGC
>DASWHT010000439.1:0-23520 GCA_036398075.1 Binatia bacterium
GGCCATGAAGCTGATGGACAGCGCCACCGAAAAGATGATCGCTGACGCGGGGCGGTAGTTAGACGATGGAAGGCGGCGGGATGAAGGCGGAAGGCAGGCGTAAGAAGGCAGATTGCAATGTCGCAATCTGAAAGTTGAAAATTTGCGATCTGAAATTCCGAAACTAGCGAGGAAGCGAGGATAAAAGATGCGCGCACTTTGGACCGCGGCAACCGGGATGCATGCCCAGCAAGTAACTCTCGACGTCATTTCCAATAACCTGGCGAACGTGCAAACCGCCGGTTTCAAACGCAGCCGGGTGGATTTCCAGGATTTGGTGTACGAAATCTTGCAGGCGCCGGGAGCGTCTTCTGCCCAGGGACAAGAGGTGCCTTCCGGTTTTCAAGTCGGACATGGATCGCGCGCGGTGGCGACCCAGCGGTTGTTTATAAAGGGCGACTTGCAGCAGACCGGTAACATCCTGGATCTCGCCATCGAAGGCGACGGTTTTTTCCAGGTGCAACTCATCAGTGGTGACACTGGTTACACAAGGGCGGGGGCGTTCAAGAAAAACAGCCAGGGCCAAATGGTGACTTCCGACGGCTTCGCGGTGCAACCGCAAATTACTATACCCCAGAACGCCACCTCGGTGACCATCGGCGTCGATGGCATCGTATCGGTAATGCAGCCGGGCCAGGCGCAGCCGCAAACCGTGGGTACCATCGAGCTGGTGCGCTTTATTAATCCCGCCGGCTTGCAGTCCCAGGGACGCAATCTTTTTCTTCCGACCCAGGCCTCCGGCGACGCCATACCGGGAACGCCGGGCCGTGACGGTATTGGTACACTCCTCCAGGGCTTCGTCGAAAGCTCCAACGTCAACGTGGTCGAAGAAATGGTCGGGATGATCGTTACGCAGCGCGCTTACGAGATTAACTCTCGGGCGATCCGCACCGCCGATGAAATGATGCAGACGGCGAACAATCTGGTCAGAGTTTAATAATCAATGAAGCGCTCCAATTACAACAAGATGATCGCTAGATCCGGCGTCCTTCTCTTTTTATTTCCGATGCTGCTGGCGATTGCTGCTCCGGTCTCCGGCGCAGTCATCCTCACCCCGGAACGAGTCGGCGCCGCGTTGCAGCGCCACGCCGTGGAGCACGGCCCTTGGAAGACGGAAAACGTCGAAGTGCGCGTGCTGCATTTTCAGCCCGTGTCACTGCCCGCGGGCGCAACGAAACTGCGTGTTCTTCGGCCCATAAACGGTTTTTCACCCGGCCAGCAAAGCTTTCTCATCGCCGCCGAAAGTGGCGGAAAGGAGCACGCACGGCTTTGGGTCAAAGCTGACGTGCGCGTTTTCGCGGAAGTTGTAGTGTCCTCGCAGGCGCTAGCTTCACAGGAGATCGTCAAAGCCAACGACGTGCGCCTCGAACGGCGCGAAATCTCCGGGCTCCAGGCCCGGCCGTTCTACCGCATCGACGACGTCGCCGGGCAACAGGTAGCGCGCGCGATACCAGTGAATGAAACATTGACCCAAAAAAGGCTGGAGCGACCCACGGTCATGCGCCGCGGCAGCGCCGTGGTGCTGGTTTACGAAACCAGCAGCCTGCGCGTCGAGACGCAGGGCATCGCCGAAGAGAACGGCAGAACCGGCGAGTTGATCCAGGTGAAAAATCCTGCTTCAGGCAAGCTCCTGCGCGGCATGGTTTTGGATGGGCGCTTGGTGAGTGTAAATTGATGATGCGTGAGTTTCAATCCAAATTTTTCCCGTTGTTATTGTCGTTTGTGGTCATGGGCTGCTCGGCGACTATCGAGAAACGGTTTTTCCCGAAACCAACCGAAACCGAAATGGCGAAGGAAGTCGCCCGGCTCGGGCAAACGGACGTGCGCCAGCTGGCGAGCCGTCCCGTTGCCACGGGATCGCTGTGGCCCGCGGACGACCATGTATTTTTTTACGCCGATAAGAAGGCCTTGCGCGTGGGCGACATTATCACCGTGCGCATCGTGGAGAGCGCCCAGGCTAGCAATACCGCCGACACCGATCTGTCGCGCAGCTCTTCGGCCAACGCGAGTCTCAGCACCTTTTTTGGCAAGAAAAAGTTTCTCAATTTATTCAAGCTAGGCGAAGATCTTTTGACCACCAGCTCAGAGAATAACCACCAGGGATCCGGCTCGACGACGCGTAGCGGCCAGTTGACCGCCACCATGACCGCGGTGGTGCGCGACGTGTTGCCCAACGGTAATCTCGTGGTGCAAGGCACCCGCGAAGTGCTGGTGAATCATGAGCAACAGTTCATTACTTTAACCGGTATTGTGAGACCACTTGACGTCGACCGCGACAATGTCGTGCTCTCGACGCAACTGGCTGATGCTAGCATCACCATTGGTGGACTTGGCGTGGTGGCGGATAAACAGCGCTCGGGCTGGGGTTCATGGTTATTCGATTTCGTCTGGCCGTTTTAGGAGATAGTAAGGCGTAAGGAGAAGAGGTGAGAGGTAACGGGCTCCGCCACGAGCGAATTAGCGTTAAACCGAAATAGGCATGAAGTATAAGTTAAAGTCAATTTTCCTCGCCATCGCGCTTCTGATCGGTTTCTTTGGATCAGTGGATGCCGCACGACTCAAAGACTTGGGTCACGTGGCGGGTTTTCGCCCCAATCAACTCTTTGGCTACGGTTTGGTGGTTGGTCTTAGCGGTACCGGCGACCGGCAGAACACCGAGTTTACGGTGCAGACCCTCGCCAATCTCTTGCAGGATTACAATATCCGCGTAAACCCCAACGACGTGCGCGTGAAAAACGTCGCCGCGGCGATAATTACCGCAGAGGTGCCGCCCTTTGTGCAGCCGGGAACGCGGCTCGACGCGACCATCTCTTCGGTGGGTGACGCGAGCAGCCTTTCTGGCGGCGTGTTATTGCTTACGCCGCTAAAGGGATCGGACGGCAAGGTCTACGCTGTGGCCCAAGGGGCCGTGAGTCTGGGCGGCGGCTACACGGCGCAGGGAGTCGGTGCAAAAGTCACCAAAAACCATCAAACCGCCGGGCGCATTACGGCAGGTGTGTTGCTTGAGCGCGCGGTGCCGTCAAGCATTGTCAGTAATGAAGGGTTGGTGCGCATCAATCTTGACAAGCCGGATTTTACCACCGCGAAACGAATCGCCGAAGCGATTAATCATTCGCCCCTCAAGGTAACGGCGCAACCGATCTCCCCGGGCGTCATCGCCGTGAAAATCCCCGACAGCTATAAGAACAATCCCGTTGCCTTCGTCTCGGCGCTTGAATCCGTCGAGATCACACCGGACCAATCGGCGCGCATCGTCGTCAACGAGCGCACCGGTACTGTTATCATCAGCCGCGACGTGCGCATCGCGCCCGTCGCGGTGGCCCACGCCGGGTTGCATATTACCATTAAAACAGAACAGCGCGTCTCGCAGCCCAATCCTCTTGGTCGGGGCGATACGAAGGTCGTGCCCGACACGCAGGTTACCGTGAAAGAGCCCGACGCGCGCCAATTGATCCAACTACCCGGCGGCGCTGGCATTTCGCTTAATGAAATCGTCCAGGCTTTGAACGCTCTAGGTGTCACGCCGCGGGACTTGATCGCGGTTTTCGAAGCGCTGCGCGAAGCCGGCGCTTTGCAAGCCGAGTTAGTGGTGATGTAGAGGTTGCCGATGAACGAATTCACGGCGGGAAATTTAGGAAAGACGCCGCTGCATGACTCGCTGGCGCAAAAAGCCGAGGCGCTGGCGCGCGGCGCCGCGGGCAAGAACGCACTGGAACGGAAGCACGCGGCACAGGAGTTTGCGTCTTTTCTTTATCTCGAAGTGCTAAAGGCTATGCGCGCGACGCTGCCCAAGGATGGCCTTTTCGAAAACGATACGCTGTCGCGGGATATTTACACCTCAATGTTCGATACCGAGATAGCACGGGTGTTAGCGAAACGGGATGCCACGGGATTTACCAAAACGGTAGAACGGGCCATCGATACTATGACGCCCAAGCCCCGCGCCAACGCGACCGAGGGCGGACCAGTCGGTGGCGTGGTGTCGTCGGAGTTTGGCGCGCGCCATGACCCGATTCATGGTCGGAAACATTTTCACAGCGGCGTAGACATCGCCGCTCCCGCGGGTGCTGAAGTTAAGGCGCCCGCTAGCGGCAAAGTCACTTTCAGCGGCCTGGCGAAAGGCTACGGCAATCTGGTGCAAATAGACCACGGGGACGGTATGGTGACCCGTTACGCCCATAATGCCGCGAACTTGGTGGTAGCCGGCGACGAGGTCAAGACGGGACAGATCATCGCAATTGTCGGGAGTACGGGCCGGGCCACCGGCGCCCATCTTCATTTTGAAGTGCGCCAGGGTGGCAAACCGGTGGACCCTGCGGTAATGGTCGGCGGGACACTCAAAGGCACGAAGGTAAGCTCGAAAGTTTAACGAATTATTTGGCGGTTAGAGTATGATAGAGGCGAACCTCAAGGTTTGGGGGAGCTAAAGAAATGGTCCCCCTTGCCGATGCGTCAATTTAGAAGGAGAACCTGATGAAAATCACCCAAAGAGGACCGGCGGACACCGATCTCTCTCAGCTCGTGCATAATGACAAGGCCGTGGGGCAGAAACAAGCTAGGGAGGTCAAGACTCAGCAAAGCGGTGATTCCGCCAAAGTTGACATCTCACAAGAAGCGCGAAAATTGCAAAAAATCGCCGAATTGGCCCGCACGGGCAACGAGTTGCGCACTGAAAAGGTTCGCCAGATTAGGGAGCAAATACAAGCTGGGGAGTACAAGGTTGCGCCCGAAGACGTGGCCAAAAGCATATTGCGCACCGAGGTCACCCGGCTCCTTAAAGATTAATAACCAGTGAAAGCCGAGACTCGATCATGAACCCAGAGTTGAACGATCTGGCGGCAGTTCTCGAAAAAGAGATCGCCGTGGGCGAGGAGCTTAGCCACAACTTGGCGGCTCAACGGCAAGCGCTTATCTGCTGGGATATGGACGCGCTCATCGCCAAGATCGAAGCGCGCGGACCATGGCTTCGTTCTTTGGGTGAACTGGAAGTGCGGCGCCACAATCTGTTGGCACAGGGGGCCGCGCCGAATGAATCCGTTATGCTTCGCCGCTTGATCGCGGCTTGCCCCGAGGACTTGCCGGTGCATCATCGTTTGCAGACAGTGCGGGCGCGCGCCCGTGAAACTTTTGTCCGGCTGCAAGCCGATGAGCGCAACGTCAACGGGTTGATGGAAAATCTCCTGTCCCATCTCAACGAGGCCTTGAGGCCGCTCGCGCGTCCGGCCGTGTCCCTTTATGGCGACACCGGCGCGGCAGCGGTACAGCGCCCGTCATCGGCGTTAATTCGAAACAAGGCGTAAAATTCTATGGGTATCCTGGCGACACTTTCCATTGCCGCGCAATCGCTGAAAAACCAGCAGGTGGGCATCCAAACCGTAGGCCACAATATAGCCAACGCCTCCACCCCTGGTTTTTCGCGTCAGAGAGTGGAGTTGGTTACCGAGTATCCGTCTTTCGAAGGTGGCGTGTTTCTCGGCCAGGGCTCCAACGTGGCTGGTGTCCAGCGGGTGGTAGACCGATTCGTCGAGGCAGAACTGCTCACCCTTAACCGCGATGTTGGCACCGCCGAGGCCGAACACCAAGCGCTGGCGGCCATTCAAGAAGTCTTTCCAACGACGGGCGGCATTGATGCGGCGCTGAGCGCGTTTTTCGGCGCACTCTCGGATCTGGCCAACAATCCCGGCGGGCTGGCCGAACGGGTTAGCGTAATCGGCAAGGCCAACGCCCTGGGCGAAAACCTGCGCCAAGTCCGGGAACTCCTGACTTCGGCGCAACGCAATCTCGATGACGAGCTCGAGAGCATCACCAACCGGGTCAATCTTCTAACCGAACAAATCGCCACGCTTAACGGGCAGATCAACTTCAGCGAAGCCAGCGGCGCGGAAGCCAATGACTTTCGCGACCAACGGCAAACGCGGATTCAGGAACTGGTCCGTCTCACCGGCGCCACGGTGCGTGAAGAGGCGGACGGGCAAGTGACGGTTGTCAGCAACGGCTTGCTGCTCGTGAGCGGCCAGCGCGCTGCGACCTTGGATAGTAGCACATTCAACGGCGCGGGCTTCCGCCAGGTGACGTTTCAAAGCCCGGATGGTCTCACCTTTGACGCGACAACGCTTTTTCAGACGGGTAAAATAGGCGCGCTGCTCGACATGCGCGACAACCATATTCAGGGAATTATCGACCGGCTCGATCAGATCGCGGTTACTTTGGTGAATACCGTCAACGCCCAGCACGCTCTCGGGTTCGATCTGAACGGCGCCGCTGGCAGTGATTTTTTTACGGCCATTCCCGCGGTGGCGGGCGCCGCAGCCGTGGTGCGAATGAACCCCGCATTAGCTTCGGAGCCGCGGCTTATCGCGGCAGCCAGCTCGGCAACGGCCGTGCCGGGGGACAACCGAAATGCTCTTGCGCTGGGGAATTTGCGCTCGGTTACTCACGCGTCCCTGGGCAACCTGACGCTACAGGATGGCTTCCTCGCTCTGGTGGGTGACTTAGGCTCCCAAGTGGAGAGCGCCCAAATGAGCTTGGACTTTCGCCAGTCACTTTTGACTCAGACCCAGGCGCGACGGGAGTCCGCGTCGGGTGTGAATATAGACGAAGAAATGACCAAGCTGATCCTATTTCAGCGCGCATTCGAAGCGTCCTCTCTGCTAGTGCGCACGGCGGATGCAATGTACGGCGCGCTCATCGAAATGACGAGGTAAGTATGCGCGTCACGTCACAGATGCTGGGCATTCAGGTTAACGACGGCTTGGCGCGGGCCTATCAGAGGTTGGCGCGCGCCCAGGAAGTCGTGACCTCAGGGCGGCGCATCAATCATCTTGCCGACGATCCCATCGGTGCCACCCGCGCCATGGACCTGCGCAGTTTCGAGAACGCAGTCGCCCAGTACGGTCGCAACATCGACAATACCTCGCCGTTTCTGAGGCAGGCGGACTCGGTGTTCGACGACGTCGTAAAAGGGCTGACGCGCACCAAGGAAATTACGGTGCAGATGGCCAACGATGTCTATTCGCCGGTGGAGCGGCGCGCTGCTGCGCGCGAAGTTCGCCAAATTTTCGAGCATCTGCTTTCGGTGGCCAATACCAAGGTCGAGAACCGATTTCTCTTCGGTGGCTTTATCAACGGCACGGTGCCCTTCACGGAAACTGCCTCCGGCGTGAATTATTTGGGTGACAACGGTGAGATTCGCATTCAAACCAACGCCACGAGCACATTACCGATCAATTTTCTCGGCAATGAAGTTTTTCAAGGGGCCGGGGTGACGGGGGGCCAGGGAATCTTTGATATTTTGAGGGACCTGGAAGCTTTACTGAACGGCCAGAGCGCTCCCAACGACATGAGTCTGGCGGTAAACCTCGACGACGCCATTGCCGCCGGCGCGGGCTTTACACCGGTGGATGCCGTCGGCACCGAAGCGCCCGCCGCGACTTTCAACGGCGCCGCGGATTTCTCCACTACCGTGACGGTATTCGACTCAAAAGGCACGGGCCACGATTTGACTTTTCTTTTCGCCAAGACCGGCGCGACTACCTACAAGTACCGTGTCGTGGCGAACTCCGCCGAGATCACCGGTGGCACGCCGGGAAACCTCTACCAGGTCGCTCCCGAGGGGACTTTGGAGTTTAACCCCGGCGGCACGCTCAACGCCGGAGCCAGCACGCTTACCGACATTACGATGATCGGACTTGTCAATGGCGCCGCCAATATCACTGTCGCCGCCGCCGATTTAAGTTTTGCCGGCTCCACGCAATTGGCCCAGCCTTCCGCAGTGCTTACGCTGAACCAGACCAATGTCAATGGCTACGCCGCTCAATTGGGCCGCATCGATGCCGCCATCGATCAGATGCTGACGTTCCGCGCCGAGGCCGGGGCGCGTATGAACCATGCCCAACTGGCCGGCGACTCTCTGGAGGTGCTGCGCCTGCGTACCCTCGGCGAACGCTCGAGGATCGAAGACGCCGACGTGCTCGCCGCCTATTCCGATTTTGCTCGACTGCAAAGCGCCTTTGATGCGGCCTTGAAATCCGCGTCGCAGGTGCTCAGGCCGAGCCTGCTCGATTTTCTCCGCTAGGCGCAACCCATGTTGATACTCAGCCGCCGTCCCGGTGAAAGCGTCACCCTCGGTGACGACATCGTCGTTACCGTAGTGAGCGTCAACGGCAATCAGGTACGTCTCGGTATCAATGCGCCCCGCGAAGTGCGGGTGCTCCGCGATGAAATTTACAAGGCGATACGGGAAGAAAACCAGGCCGCAGCGAAAGCCCATGAACAGAAGAGGGAAATGGATGATGCTTTCAAACGACTACGACAAGGAACGGGGGAAAGCACCGGTGAGTAATTACGCGCATGCGGTGGTGCCCGGTGCGTTGCTCGATCGCCACCTCGAAGAACAGCGGCTCTTTTTTCCTGTCGGCATCCTTGGTTTCCCTGAATCGCGCCGCTACCGCCTCGAAATATACCGGCCGGAGGACGGCAGCGAGTCGCCGTTCTTGACACTCAAGTGCCTCGACCAGGATCTTTCCTTCGCGCTGATTTACCCGCGCTCACTCGGCTTGGACTACCGGGTGCCGGTGAACGATGAGATGCTCGATGCCCTGAGCGCCACTTCGGCGGAGCAGCTGTCGGCGCTGCTCATCGTCACACTTCGCGAGCGTATCGAAGATATCACCGTCAACCTTCAGGGCCCGTTGGTGATAAACCCGGCTTCCTCCCTCGGGCTGCAGCTCGTGGTCGAGCATTGCCCGCTGCGCTATCCGCTGATTCAACGCTCCGCCGAATGACCTGACCTTTCGCGCCTATCACTCCTGCCCATGGCGCGCCGGCGCCGGGAATCTGCTTGTCGGTGCGACAGATCGTCAAACCAAGCGCTCGGCCGCTTACTTGGCAACGCGGTAAAATTTACCGACTAGGGAAAGATCGTTCTTGGAGCGTGCAGTTTAGCGCAAGGCATCGAACTTTAGCTCGAAGATGCCGTGATCGGCAGCGAAGCGGCCGATTTGGAGCGCATCTTCGGCGGCTTTCACCAAGTAGACGACGAAAACCATCGACGCTCGTTGGGGGTTCTCAGATTTTAATATTCGCTTACAGTACATTGATAATAATTCAGTTCTAAATCCGGGATTCTCTATCTAGATTCTGGCTCCTCAACATTCTGCTGTCTTCGATTCTCCACTCTCAATTTCTCCTGGCTCATGGTTTGCATTCGTCTACCGGAAAGGGGAGAAGCGCGTCGCGATCACCCCTGGAATCGTCAAACGCTCATCCAGCCGTCAAAATTTCGACAGCGGGCCGCGCGGAAAGGCGCGGTTCAGCATGACCCACGGCTCAGCAAGGCCGCGACGACGCTTGTTGCGCGAGAGAAGATTTATGGACGCCATTAACGATCTGATCAAAGACAAAGTCATTCTGGTCACCGGCGGCACCGGTTCCTTTGGCAATGAGTTTCTGTCCACAGTGCTCGCCGAGTACGAGCCGCGTAAATTGATCGTGTTCAGCCGCGATGAGTTGAAACAGTTCGACATGCGTCAGAAATTCAGCGAAGCGCGCTATCCCTCTCTGCGCTACTTCATCGGCGATGTGCGCGACCGCGACCGGCTCTACCGCGCTATGGACGGCGTCGATATCGTCATTCATGCTGCGGCGCTCAAGCAGGTGCCAACGGCTGAGTACAATCCCATCGAAGTGATCCGCACCAACGTGCTCGGTGGCGCCAACCTCATCGACGCGGCCATCGACCGTAACGTGCAGAAAGTGATTGCGCTCAGTACCGACAAAGCGGCCAATCCGATCAATCTTTACGGCGCCACCAAACTCTGCTCCGACAAGCTCTTCGTATCCGCCAATGGCTACTCCGGCCATCACGGCACCAAATTCAGCGTCGTGCGCTACGGCAACGTCATGGGCAGCCGAGGCAGCGTGATTCCGTTTTTTCTGCAGATGCGCGCCAACGGAGTTTTGCCCATCACCCACCCCAAGATGACGCGTTTCTGGATAACTTTGGAGCAGGCCGTAGATTTCGTCCTCAAGTGTTTGACGCGCATGCGCGGCGGCGAAATATTCGTGCCAAAAATTCCGAGCATGAACATCGTCGATCTGGCGAAAGCCATCGCCCCGGAGTGCCGTCTCGATGTCATCGGCATTCGTCCCGGCGAGAAACTGCACGAAACCATGGTGCCGGAGGACGACGCGCACAACACCTTCGAGTACGACGACCACTTCGTTATCCGCTCCTTGTCCTCCGAGGGCAGCCCTAACGGGCTTCTCAATCGCAACGGCGGACGCCCTTGTCCCGAAGGCTTTCGATACAGCAGCGATAATAATACGCAGTGGCTGTCTGTGCACGAGCTGCAAACTCTGGTGAATTGCCATGACTAACCGTCTCGCCCGCCTTGCCATTGACGGCGGCACGCCGGTGCGCCAGCACATATTACCGTACGGGCATCAGACCATTGGCGAAGAGGATTTTCGCGTCGTGCTCGACGCCCTAGGCTCAGATTGGCTCACAACCGGGCCCAAGGTAAGAGAATTTGAACAAGCCTTCGCGCGTTATGCCGATGCCGGCGAAGCGGTGGTGGTAAACAGCGGCACTGCGGCATTGCATGCGGCGATGCACGCCCTCGGCATTGGTCCCGGTGACGATGTGATCGTGCCGGCGCTGACCTTCGTTGCCAGCGCCAATTGTGTTCTTTACCAAGGCGCGACGCCGGTTTTTGCCGATGTGGAGCCGGATACGTTGCTAATCGATTCCGCCGACGTGGCCGCCAAGATCACGGCGCGTACCCGCGCCATCATCGCGGTGGATTACGCCGGCCAGCCCTGCGACTATGACGCGCTGAGGGCCATCGCGCGGCGGCACGGGCTTGGACTCGTAGCCGATGCTTGCCATTCGCTGGGCGCCAGCTACAAAGACCGTGCGGTGGGCACTCTGGCGGATCTGAGCGTTTTCAGTCTCCATCCTGTAAAAGCCATGACTACCGGCGAGGGTGGAATGGTCACGACGGAAAGTTTCGAAAGCGCGCACCAGATGCGTTGTTTTCGCAATCACGGCGTCACCTCGAATCACCTCCAGCGCGGACAGCAAGGTTCGTGGCTCTACGACATGGCGGACTTGGGCTTCAATTACCGCTTGAGCGACATTCAATGCGCATTGGGGCTGAACCAGCTCAAACGGCTTTCCGGCTGGATCGAGCGACGGCGCGCCGTCGCCAGGCGCTACGACGACGCCTTCGCGTCTCTGATTGGTGTGACACCGCTGGCCCTACGTTCCGGCCGGCAACATGCCTATCACCTATACGTGATCCGCCTGAATGAAGACTGTTTGGGCGCCGACCGCGGCCGTGTCTTTGCGGCGCTGAGAGCCGAAGGCATCGGCGTGAACGTACACTATCTACCGGTGTACCTCCATTCCTATTACCGCGAGCGTTTCGGCACCCGTCCCGGTCTTTGCCCGCAGGCGGAAGCGGCATACGAGAATATTCTCTCCCTGCCGATTTTTCCCGGCATGAGCGATGAAGACACAAACGACGTTGTCGAAGCCATATGGAAAGTCGTAACGAGCTATGGGATCAACTCAAGAACTACAGCCGTTGCTGGTACGCGCTGACGCTAACGCGGCGATGGGCAGCGGCCATGTCATGCGCTGCCTCGCGCTCGCCCAGGCGTGGGGTTGCCGCGGCGGGCCGGTTTGGTTTTTGAGCCGCTGTAACAACGCGACTCTGCAGCAACGGATACAAGCCGCCGGCGCCGAATTTCTATCGCTCTCGCCCGACGCCTCGACGCATCTTGATATCCAATCGACCCTGACGCTCCTCGCGGAGCTGAAGGCGGCCTACGTCGTTCTTGACGGCTACGATTTCGATTCTGACTATCAGCGCGCCGTGCGCGCCGGCGGATACCGCCTGCTGGTGATCGACGACACGGTTCGCCTCCCGCATTACGATGCCGATATTCTACTCAACCAAAATCTGGGCGCGGCAGAGCTCAAGTATGACTGTAATTCCGATACGGTGGTCCTGCTCGGGCCGGAGTACGCTTTGCTGCGGCGCGAATTCATATTTTGGCGCAGCCGGCTGCACACCGTGCCGGAGACCGCGCGCAAGATTCTAGTGACGCTGGGCGGCAGCGATCCGGACAACGTGACACTCAACGTCATCCAGGCGTTGCGCCGACTCGAAATTACTCGATTAGAAATTCGTGTGGTGGCGGGTCCGGCCAATCCGCACATCGACGAACTCCGCGACGCGGCAGCCGCGTTTCCCGGAAGACTGGAGTTGCTGAGCGCGGTCTCCGACATGGCCCCGTTGATGGCTTGGGCTGATCTCGCGATAACCGCCGCTGGCAGTACCTGCTGGGAGCTCGCCTGTTTGGGATTACCGGCGGTGAGCCTGGTGATCGCGGAAAACCAGCGCGGCATCGCCGAAGAGCTGGGAGCGGCCGGAGTGGTTTTTAATCTCGGATGGCACGCTGAGGTCTCTGCTGAGCGCTTAGCGAACGCCGTAGATGGTCTCCTGTTTTCTTCTTTTCGCCGCCTGCGCATGAGCCAAAAGGGCAGAGCGTTGGTGGACGGCAAGGGCGCCGAACGGGTGGTATCGGCATTGTTACAACGCAATTGCGTAAGAGCGGCCTAGCCATGCCGATTGTAGCGCAGAGGGACGACATTCAGACGTTTGGCGCAATCAGCCTTCGCCTGGCCGTGGTCGATGATGCCTTCTTGCTCTGGCAATGGGCCAACGATCCGATGACACGTGCGAACTCTTTCAACACCGAAGCCATATCTTGGGACGTTCATCAAAACTGGTACGCGAAAAAGTTGGCATCGCCCGATTGCCGGCTCTGGATCATGGAGCTTGAACAGATTCCCGTTGGTCAGATTCGCTATGATCGCATCAGCGCTGATTCAGCTCAGATCAGTTTTTCGGTGGCGCCGGTTGTCCGCGGGAGAGGTCTGGGAACTCTGCTCTTGGAATTGACAGCGCCAATGGCGGCACGCGAATTGGGAGTTAGGTGGATGCGGGGAATCGCGTTCAGTGAAAATCAAGCGTCGCAGCGCGCATTCGCCAAAGCCCGCTTCACGGTGGCCGAACACAAGCGCCTCGCCAACCGCGAATGCCTGGTATATCAGCGTGGAAGTTAACGGTGAGCGACACGGCTGGAACATGAGACAGGTTATCGAAATCGGCGGCCGGCGCATCGGGCCGGGATACCCCTCTTATATCATCGCTGAGATGTCCGGCAATCATGGGCAGAGCTTCGACCATGCGGTGAAGATTGTCGAAGCCGCCAAAGAGGCCGGCGCCGACGCGGTGAAACTGCAAACCTACACTCCCGACACCCTGACCATCGACTGCGATAACCAATACTTTCGCATCGACGGAACCTTGTGGGAAGGGCGCACGCTTTATGATCTATACCGCGAGGCCTATACGCCATGGGAATGGCAGCCGCGCTTGAAGCAGATCGCGCAGCGCATCGGGCTGGAACTTTTCTCCACGCCTTTCGATGCCAGCGCGGTGGATTTTCTGGAGCGCATGAATGTCTCCGCGCACAAGATCGCGTCCTTTGAAAACTGCGACATCGCGCTCTTGCGCAAGGTGGCGGCTACGGGAAAACCGATTATCGCGTCCACTGGCATGGCTACACTGGCGGAGATCGACGAAATGGTGCGCGTGATCAAGGACGCCGGCGGCAACGAATTGGCGCTGCTCAAATGCACCAGCGCCTATCCCGCGCCCTACGAGGAGATGAATCTGCGCACGATACCCCATATGGCGCAGACCTTTGGCGTGCCCGTGGGTTTGTCGGACCATACGATGGGCGGCGGCGCCTCCATAGCGGCGGTTGTCTTGGGCGCCTGCGTCATTGAAAAACACTTCACGCTGTCGCGCTCGCTGGCCGGGCCGGACAGCGCCTTTTCGCTCGAGCCCCAGGAATTCAAAGCTATGGTGGACGGTGTACGTGTCGCCGAGAGAGTGCTGGGTCGCGTGGAATATGGCTTGACCGCAGCGGAAGCGAAGAGCCGCGCCTTTCGCCGTTCACTGTTCGTGGTAGATAACGTCCGCGCCGGAGAAATGTTTACCGAGCACAACGTGCGCTCCATCCGCCCCGGTTATGGACTTCACCCGCGCCATCTCGACGAAGTCTTGGGCCGCACGGCGACCAGCGACATAGAGCGCGGCACTCCGCTCGACTGGGAGCTGGTCGGCGCAAAAGGCATACGCGTTATGACCGCAGCGGCGGGGAGGACGGCCCGTGCTGCAAGATAGGGTTTTCAGCGATTCTGAAGGCGACCGCTGGTTTGAGCGCAACCGGAGGGCCCTTAACGCTTTCGATGCCTCAGCGGATCTGCCGCTCAAGCTAATTAGACTATATGGACTTACTCCCGAGCGCGTGCTGGAGATCGGTGCGGCCAACGGTTTCAGGCTGGCGGCGATCCACCAGTGCACCGGCGCCGAAGCGGTGGCGGTGGAACCATCGGCCCAAGCGGTGCTCAACGGCAAAGCGAGCTTTCCCTTCATCACTTTCATACGCGGCACGGCCAGCGCAGTGCCGCTGCGCGAATCATTCGATCTGGTCATCGTCAACTTCGTGTTTCACTGGATCGATCGGCAAAGCCTTCTACGAGCCGTCGCTGAGGTAGACCGTCTGGTGCGCGATGGCGGCTATCTTCTGATCGGTGATTTCTATCCGGCCAATCAATTGCAAGTCCGTTACCACCACCTCGAAAGTGAAGAGGTCTATACGTACAAACAAAACTACGCGGCGACGTTTCTGGCCTCTGGGCTATACCATCCGGTATCATTTTTAACTGCGCACCACGCAACCAAGGAACTCCAAGCGCGGGTAGCGGAGAATGAGCGCATCGGCGCCTGGCTGCTGCGTAAGGAGCTGCATGGTCATTATATCGAGCCGGGTGTGAATGGCGCCCGTGCATAATTGCAGTCAACCACAGCCGCGGCGTTTTGTCGTAGCCGGCTGCGGCTCCATCGGCCGGCGCCACATGAAGAACCTGCGCGCCCTGGGCGCCGGAGAGATTCTCGGTTGCGATTTGCGCGCCGATCGGTGTGCCGAAGTCAACAGGCAGTTGGGCATCGAAACGGTGGCGAGCCTCGATGATGCTTGGGGACGAGAACCCAATGCGATCGTGATCGCGGCACCGACGGCGCTGCATATGCCGTTGGCCATCGAAGCGGCGGAGCGGGGCGTTCATTTGTTCATCGAAAAACCATTGGCGAGTTCTTGGGATGGAGTTGAGCGGCTTTTGGAACTATCGCGGCAAAAAAATTTGGTTTCACTGGTGGGCTGCAATATGCGCTTCCATCCAGGGCTGATTACGGTCAAGCGGCTGCTCGCGGAACGAGGGGTTGGACGGATCATCGCCGCGCGCGTCGAAGCGGGCCAGTACCTCCCGGATTGGCATCCATGGGAGGATTATCGCCAGACCTACAGCGCCCGCGCTGATCTCGGTGGCGGCGTGATACTCGATGCGATTCACGAGATCGATTACATCCGCTGGCTCTTGGGCGAAGTGATGGGGGTGTTTTGTCTCGCCGGCAAGCTGAGTCGCTTGGAAATCGACACGGAAGATACCGCGGCTGTGCTGCTGCGCTTTGAAAATGGCGCCTTGGGCGAAATTCATCTTGATTACATTCAGCGAGCCTATAACCGCACCTGCCAGATCATAGGCGATGAAGGAACGATTCATTGGGACTATATTGCAGGACAGGTGCGCTGGTATTCGGCGCACACTAAAACCTGGCAATGCTTCAATAACCCCACGGGTTGGGAAGCGAATGAAATGTATTTGGACGAAATGCGGCATTTCATAAACTGTCTGGCGCGGCGCGCGCAGCCGGAGCAAGACCTGTTCGAAGCGGCGCGGGTGCTCAGCATCGCGCTGGCGGCGAAGGCGTCAGCGCTCAAACCACGCTGGATTGAATTGGAGACTCGATCGTGGAACACCAACGCAATATTGTAGCCATCGTGCAGGCGCGCATGGGCTCTACCCGGCTCCCGGGCAAGGTGCTGGAAGACGTGGGCGGAAAGCCGATGCTGGAGCATATCGTGTCGCGGCTCGGACGATCACGCCTTATCAGCGACGTGATCGTTGCGACCTCCAGCGCCCAGGGGGATGACCCCATCGCCGAGGCCGCAACGCAAAAAAACTTTAAAGTGTTTCGCGGTCACGAAACTGACGTTTTGGACCGTTACTATGAGGCGGCCACGAGCGCCAGGGCCGACATTGTCGTGCGCATTACCGGTGACTGCCCTTTGATCGATTCCGAAGTGGTGGACCGGGTAATCACGACGTTTTTGAGCGAAGAGTGCGACTACGCGTCCAATACGCTGGTGTGCACTTATCCCGACGGTCTCGACGCCGAGGTGTTTTCTTTCGCGGCGTTGGAAATCGCCTGGCGCAATGGCCGGCGGGCCGCCGACCGGGAGCACGTGACGCCGTTCATCAGGACCTCGCGGCTTTTTAGTTTGCGCAACGTGCGAAGCGAACTGGGGCAGTCGACCAGACACTTGCGCTGGACCGTCGACGAGCCCCGCGATCTTGAATTCGTCCGCGCGGTATACGCGCGCCTGGGTGCTAGGGAGTTCTTCGGCTGGCGCGAGGTGTTGGCGTTGCTCGACGCCGAACCGATGCTGGGAGGCATCAATGCCGGACTGATCCGCAACGAAGGATTTTACCATTCTCTTGCCCGGGAAACGCCGTTGCCGCAGCGAAAGCGCAGGCTCGATCTTTCACAGGATCTGGCGCGGCGCGCGGCGCGGGTGATTCCGGGCGGTTCGCAGACTCTTAGTAAGGGCGCAACACAGTATGTTCAGGGCGTGGCGCCGGCATTCTTAGTGCGCGGTAACGGCAGTCACGTATGGGACGCCGACGGTAACGAATATGTCGATTTTCCCATGGCCCTTGGACCGATCATTTTGGGACATTGTTATCCGGCGGTTGATGAAGCAGTACGCCGCCAGCTGACTCAAGGTGTTTCGTTTTCCCTGCCGCATCCGCTGGAAATCGAAGTGGCGGAGCGGTTGGCGGAGATGGTGCCGTGCGCCGAGATGGTGCGCTTCGGCAAGAACGGCTCGGATGCCACCGCCGGCGCGGTGCGCCTGGCGCGAGCCTACACGGGACGAGACATGATTGCCTGCTGCGGTTATCACGGGTGGCAGGACTGGTACATCGGCACGACGACATTTAACCGTGGTGTCCCCAAAGCCGTTGGCCAGCTGACCGCTAGCTTCGAATACAACAATATTGAGAGCCTCAAGCGAATTTTGGACGAGAACCGCAAACGGGTGGCGGCCGTTATCCTCGAGCCCATCGGTGTGATGGAGCCGGAGGGAGATTTTTTACAGCAAGTGCGCGACCTCTGCAGCCGTGAAGGATGTCTGCTGATTTTCGACGAAGTGATTACCGGATTTCGCTTGGCTCGGGGCGGCGCGCAGGAATATTTCGGTGTCGTTCCTGATCTTGCTTGCTTTGGCAAGGCGATGGCCAACGGTTACCCGTTGTCCGCCGTAGTTGGTCCGCGCGAGATCATGAACCATTTCGAGCAGACGTTCTTCTCCTTTACCTTCGGCGGCGAAGCGCTCTCTCTGGCGGCGAGCCTGGCGACCATGAAGGAGATCGCCGAAAAAGAAGTCATTGCCCACAATTGGGAACAGGGCGGCAAGATCAAGGATGGTTTGAACGTTTTGGCGCGGCAGTTCGGCGTCGAAAAGTTAGTGCGTTGTGCCGGCTTGCCGCCGCGCACGGTGGTGAGCTTCTTCGATGAGAGCGGGCGGGAATCGCTTTTGATCAAGAGTCTGTTTCAGCAGGAGTGCCTCAAGCGTGGCGTGCTTTTCTCCGGCGGCCATAATCTTTGCTTCAGCCACAGTAATGAAGACATCGAATACACTCTTCGCGTCTATCGCGCTGCGATGGAGATCACCGGCGAGGCGATCCGGCGGGACAGGGTCGAAGAAATGTTGGAAGGCAAGCCGGTGCAGCCGGTATTTCGCCGGGCCTGATTTTCAAGGAGAGACTCCATTGTCGAAGAAATCCAAAAAAAAACGCGGAGCACAGTCTACGCCCTCGACTTCGAGCGTTAGCGCAGTCAACGCGCCTGTGCGTTCAGGCAACAGGCCGCGTGTGTTATTCGCAGTTGGCGACGCGGACTTCGGTTATTCCGAGACCAAGATCTGGCGCCTCGCGAAAAAGTTGAAAGATCAGACCGGCTGGAACGTCGTCGCGGTATCGCACGATCAAGAGGCATTGCAAGCGGCAAAAAATCTTCAGCTCGACGCGGAATTCGTCGCCATCGAATCACCCGGAGTAAGCGTCGCTGACCGGCTGCGGGCCACCGATGAGATGATCCGCGAAACCGCCCATGTGCATATCCCTGGGAGCCAACTTCCTTTGTGGAAGGTGTTGGCGATGGATGATTTTCTCTCTTCCTTGCAGCTTTTTGGCGCGCAGCCTTCGATTCCACTCGCGGCAGACGCCATCGTCGTACCGCTCATGGGCGTTGACAACAATACGAGGGCAAGTTGCGGCCTCTATACGTGGTTGGTTTCAGAAGGGCGCCGCAAGGGAATTCCCGTCATCGGGCTGGAGATCAGCCCGTTGGGCAACAAGAATACCCTGAGCCAGTTGCCGATGGATCATTACGCCGTCAAGTCCGATTGGGCGAAGCAGTTTCTTTTGCGTCACGGCGTGGCCGGCCCGAAAAACGTGTCGGTGTTGCGTTGGGAAGAAAGTTATTGCTCGTGGCCAGGAGCGGACGATTTCACGGAAGCTTTTTTGGAAATGGAGGCCAAGGCACGAACTATGCTCAATATTCCCGAGGACCGGCTCATCATTGTGATTCCGCATCACGTCGCGTTCCTGTGGGAAATTCGCAAAATTCTCGAGGGGCTGGCGCAGGTCGCCCTTCCCTTAAGCGTCGTGATTCGGGTCGACTCCCGAACCATTCGCCGCCAGTTCCATGAGCGCGAGCTGGTTTTGGAAACCTACGGTAAAGAAATTCGCGCGTTGCCTCATGTCGTCATCGACGAACGGGTAGGGATCGGCCTGCTGTTGCAACTCGCTGATCTAGTGATTGCACCCTTTGCCGGCACGACCACCGAGCGCGCCGCGCTGTGCCGCAAACGCTGCATTATCTGCCAATCCATGGGCGAAGAAGGATGGCAGGGCGAGTTTCTCTATTGGGAACCCATGCCGGAAAAGATTCCGGAACTTCTTCGGTCTTGGAAAATAAAAGGATGGCTCGAGCGCAAACGTTTGGCTGGTATCATTGCGGAGCTCGTGAGCAGCGCGGCGCAGCCGGCGGATCAGATGCAGACTGTTAGCGGCTCGTACTCGTGACGATCACCGTGCGCGATCACTAGCTCGGACGAGGATTGTCGCGCATACGGTTGATTGGAAGGACCACATAATTTCAACTAGGAGACATCATGGATAATTTTTCCGGCAAAAAGGCACTTTGCTTCATCGCGCTCCCGCACCACAACCGGTTCCTGGTTCCAATCATGGAAGCGTTGCAGTCTCGGGGCATGCAGATTTGCTATTTTACCGCGGCCGCGGAGGGCGCCTTCGAGATAACCCTCAATCAAGCCAATCTTCCCTACCGGCATGTGCTGGATTACGCCGATGCAGGGACAAGCAGACGGGCATTCGACGGATTCAATGAAGTGCGGACCATCTGGCAAGAAAAAATCCTCAGTAACCATATCTTTCAATCGGTGCCGGTTGTCATCCAAGACAAAGTCATTCGCGCGGCGGTGGAAAATTTCCACAGCATGGATCGTATGCTCGAGGTGGAAAAACCGGATCTCTTGTTCGCCTTGCACGAGCTAAACCCGTGGGGCAAGATGCTCGGCTATCTTTCTCATGTCCACCGCATTCCGTATTTCACGCTCCAAGAAGGGCTGTATTACGCCGACATACATTACTACCGCTTTCACACCGATTTCTCGACCGCCTGCTTGGTTTGGGGCGAAGACTGCCGACAGATCCTGCTGCGCGCGGGATGCAGCGACGACAAGATATATCCCGTGGGCAACACCCACATCTGGACCGCCAAAGCCGACGCGACTTCCGAACGCGCCGTGCGCGAGACCCGCGCCGCGTTGGGCATCATGCCGGATAAAAAGATCATTCTGTTTCTCATGTCCCATTCCCACTACCAACCCTTCGACGCGCGGATATTTATCGATTGGATGAAGCGACGCGGCGACGTGGTAGCGGTGTTCAAATGGCACCCGGTTACAAGCAAGGAGATCGTCGATCGCGCGCTGGAGCGCATGCCCAAGGACGCGCCGGTGATTAACGCGCCGAGCTTTGACACTTATCGCTTGATCGGCGCCAGCGACATCTGCATTACAGTGGGCAATTCCACCACCGGCTTGGAGGCGATTGCCTTTGGCAAGTCCCTTCTGGAATGTCGTCTGCCGGACCAAGGCTACTCTTTCGTCGAGCAGGGCGTGGCGGAGCCCGCCGCGGGATTCGAAGATATCGGCGAGAAATGCGCAGCGATTTTGTCTCATGGACTGCCTGAGGCGCGCGGGCGGCAGGTGATAAAGTATCTGGATTACAATTTCGCCTACCAGGACAACCAGACGATGGAACGCATCGTTGCACTGGTGGCCGAGTCGCTGGTTGCCCGCGGCAGGTCGGACCTGTTGGCGCCGCCGATCGAAGCTGAGAGAGTGACGTTGTTTCCCTGTTCGATCATTTTGCCGGTGGACGACGCGTCAATGGACGCGCTCGTGGCAACCTTGGCCGGTATCGCTGAAAATACCCCTGGCGAGCTTTTCGAGGTTGTCATCGTCGATTGCTCGGCGCGGCCGGCGATCGAGGAAATGCTATCCACTTTGGGCGGCGATGTAAACGTCATTCATGGGGAGCCGGATTGGAACTATTCCATCGCCTGTAACCGGGGCGCGGCCCAGGCGCGCGGCAAGTATGTAACATTCTTGAAGCCGGGTTTGGTGATCGGTAACGGATGGCTTGAAGGGTTATTGAAAGTCGCGGAAAACGAAGCCAATGCCGGCGTGGTCGGTGGCGTGACGCTCAATGAAAACGGACTGGTCTGGCATGTGGGCATCGCCTTCGACGTGAATCAGGCGCCTTTCTCCATTTATCGCTTAATGCCGCGGGGGTTTTCCGGGATGCTCAAATGCCGCGACTTTCGAGCGCTCGAAACGCCGTTTCTGCTGACCCGCGAGCTGTTTTGCCGGCTCGGCGGTTTCAGCATGGATCTATCTAACCGTTTCGAGGATATCGACTTTTGTCTCCGTGTAAAGCGCGCGGGCCTGCGGGTAATTTATACTCCGGCAAGCTCCGTTACATGCCAGGAAGTGACTTGGCAGCCCATAATGGAGCAGGAGCAATTGAACCGCATTCGCTTTTACTCCAAATGGACTGGTTTTCTCTGGCAGGACGATGACTCCTATCTTAAGGAAGACGGACTCACCCATGACGCGTTGAGCGCGCTGTATCGCGAACTGGCTGGAAGACTAACCTTCGGCGCGAGTCAGTTACCCGCCAATGCGGTAGCTGCTGATCTGTAGGTTCCACGCTAGAACGCCTTCACGTCTTTCTCCCGTACGGCTGCTCTCTGGCGGGAAACGGTGTCCCAAATCCTTTCGTGGTTTGATGCAGGCATCACCAACGGATGCGGATGTATCGAATATCAAGCAATCTGCGGTTCATCCCTGCGATGAATTCAGGACAGAATTTTGGATGACCCCAACGGTAGCCGGCGGTGGCGACACGCGTTTCAAACCTTGGGGGAAAAGGCATCCCGAGCTAGGTGCGAAGGACATTTGTCTAGCTTTGTCGCCGGATTGCAGCCATTGCCGCGCTTTTGCACCGTCGAAATTACTGATTAAAGTTACAACTTGAGAGGGCCGATTAGCCATTACAGCGGGGAAAGGAAACCCCGTAATAAAAATCACGGAGGAATTCTATGGCTCTTATTATTAACACTAACATCTCGGCCCTCACGGCGCAGCGCAATTTGACGCGGGCGCAGAGTGGCTTAGAGAAATCGATTCAGAGACTGTCCACCGGTCTCCGCATCAACAACGCAGCCGACGACGCTGCGGGTCTGGCAATATCGGACCGGTTGACGGCGCAGATTCGGGGACTCAATCAGGCGGTCAGAAACGCCAACGACGGCGTGTCGGCGTTGCAGACTGCTGACGGTTCATTGAACGAGGTTTCGAACCTGCTCCAGCGTGGCCGTGAGTTGGCAATTCAGTCAGCTAACGACTCGAACAGCTCGAGCGACCGCCAATCGTTGAACGCCGAGTTGAGCAACATCCTTGCCGAGTTGGATCGTCTGGCCAGCACGGTGCAGTTCAACAGCAGAAAGCTGCTCGACGGCACTTTCACTAACGCACAGTTCCAGATCGGCGCCAACGCCTTTGAAACGGTTACCTTTTCGATTGGCAGCGTTAATACCACGGATCTCGGCGCGAAGGTTCTGGTCGGAAACGCGATGAGCAGCACGGGTTTCACTGACCTCGCGGCCGGGCAGTCTATTACCGTTAACGGTGTGTCCGTAGCCATTGGAGCGCAGACGACCATCGAAGGCGTAATCGCCGCGATTAACAACAAGTCGGGTGACACCGCCGCGACAGCAACGAAAAACGCCCAGACTATCGTGACCGATACCGGGTTTGTTGCTTTAACCACGGCGGGAGCGTTGCAGACATTGACGTTGAACGGCGTGGGGATCGCCTTGAGCACCGCAAATGCCGACGGCGCGTCCACCTTTGTTGCGACCGTGAACGGCTTCACCAACCAGACCGGCGTTGTGGCCGCCACGAACTCCGTGGGCGTCACGTTCACGCGTTCCAGCGGCGGCTCGATTGCGCTATCGGAAACCACGGCGAGCGTCGGCGTGGGTGATACCGTGGCAAGCACTGCTGCGCGTACCTTCAACGCCGGTTTTACGCTGAGCGTCGACTTGAGCCGGACTCTGACGGTCGTCTCGTCAACCGTTGGCGATGATATCGGGTTCACCACCGCCGTTACCAGCACGGCGACGAGCTCAAAGATCCTCAACACGATTAGCATCCAGAACGTCTCGGGCGCGAACGATGCGATCCAAACCATCGATTTCGCTCTCACCAAGATGAACCGGACCCGCGGCGACATCGGCGCGGTGCAAAACCGGTTCCTTTCTGCGATTTCGAGTCTGTCGGTCGCGTCCGAGAACCTCTCGGCCGCGCGTTCTCGAATCCAGGACGCAGACGTGGCACAGGAGACCGCCGAGTTGACCAGGACCCAAATCCTGATCCAGGCCGGTGTATCGGTCTTGGCGCAGGCGAACCAACTACCGTCCGTGGCGCTGTCGCTGCTCGGCGGATAACGCACTAAATAGGCGAGTGGGGGAGGGAGATTCTCCCTCCCCCAATGCCGTGGGAGAACGGAAATGAACGTTTCAACGATCTCGAATGGGGTCGTTCTTCCCGCGAATGCGCAGG
>DASWHT010000440.1:0-3035 GCA_036398075.1 Binatia bacterium
GCCATTTTCAATGAAGTACGCGGCGGCGCCCAAACTGCTATTGCCGTGGTAGCAATAGACCACCACGTCGGCATTTTTGTCGCTATTCTGAATGAATTCTTGCACGTTGCCATCGTGCAAATGGAGCGCGCCGGGAACATGCGCCGCGCCGTACGAGCCGGGATCGCGGATATCGACGAACACGCACTGCTTCAGGTCGAGCTTTTTCTTCGCTTCGTGAATTTGTATCTGGGGTATGTCCATTCGAGTCACCCTCGTCTGGTGTCTTTCTATCAATCTCGCTCCGCCCTGTCCACCGCACAGAGCGCGGCGTTCAACGTTCAAAAGTTCAAGGTTCAAGGTTTTCGGTCCCGGATCTAGAATCCCGATCTGGCGACTTACAATTCCGCGAGGGACCACTCTGCGGCCGTGCACAATGATACTGCTGAGAAGAGCACGGTCTCAACCTTGAACATTGAACATTGAACGTTGAACCGGGCGCACCCGCTGCTATAATCGCGCGCCATGAAGCTTTCGCCCATCGCTTATTTCGTGATGGCCGCGGTTTGTCAAACCGCCGGTTCGTCCGGCGCCGCGATGCTCGCGCCATTTTTCATGAAGGAACACGGATACTCGATGGCCCTGGCGGGGATTCCGCTCGTCGCCAACGGTCTCGGCAGGGTTTGCTCGGATCTTTTATCTGGACTGATGGCGAGCTATTTCAGCTCGGGCACGCTCCTGATCGCGGCCGTAGTCACCGGCTTCGTTATAAGTGTCATCGGTTACATGTTTCTCGATGTCATGCCGGTTTTTCTGACGATATTCACTATCTACGGTCTCACTGAAGCGATGTTCGCCCTCTCATTGCGCAAGATCGGTTTCGACCAATCGGCACCGGAGCAACAAGGGCGGATTCAAGGACTGATGGCTTCAGCGTTAGGTATCGGCTTTACACTCGGGCCGCTTCTTGGAGGGTTTGTCGGGAAATGGCTTGGCGCCGATGCGATCTTCCTGCTTTACGCCGTGCCGGAGGTGCTTGGTTTGATATTCGTCCTGCTCGGCGGCGCGCATCGCTATCGCAAGATGGCGCGGGAATTGTCGGCAACTTTATGGCAGGAGGGCATGAAGCTCCTGAGTAAGCCGCCGTTTCTCGCTTCCTGCCTGGCCATCGCCCAGTCTTTCTTTTTCTTGGTCGGCGTCACGCGAGTCGCCTTTCCGTTTCTCGCCGTCAATCATCGGGGCATCGGTCTCGAAGTCGTCGGTATAATGGTATCCGTCTCGCGGCTAACCGATACTTTCGGTCGTTTTAGTGGAGGCTTGCTCGCGGACAAGATTGAGACATACCGGGTGATCTTACTTGGGGTCGCGCTGGGGATTCCCATGTTTTTGCTACAAGTCTACGGCACCGGTTTTGCCACACTGCTGATTCCACTCGCGGTGATGACCATGGGCTTCGGCTTAACCAACGTCGGCTCGACGACATTTGCCCTTCAAGCAGCGCCGAGTGCGGCGAAAGGGTTAAGCCTTGGGCTATCGCGCGCTTCGACCTCGCTTGGGCAGATGTTGGGCCCGCTGATCTGCGGGGTCCTGATCGAGAAGATGGGTTACGAACAAGGCTTCCAGGCGATGGCGGCGATTTCTTTCACCGTGCTACTCATAGCGTGGTACGGATTGAAAAAAGAACCGGCCGGGGGCCGGTAGGTTCAAAAGTTCAACGGTTCAAGGGTTCAATGACTCGGACACGACTCTCGGATCTGATTAAAACTTGAACTCTTGAACGTTGAACGTTGAACCGCGCGAAGCGCGTCAGCGCAGCCCCTTATACTCCTCGCCGATCCCGAGATCTTTTAAATAGGCGATGCTGTCGTTGGCGTAGCCCACTTGCCCGGCTTTTTCGGCGCGCCAGGCGTCGAGATATTTAAGAATCTCGTCGAGCGGCAACACGTCGGCGTACTTCTGGTTCATGTCGAATAGATTGATCGCGTGGCAGGCTTCGTGCCGGTCGAAGACGCACTCTTCGGCGACGACCATGCGCAGGCGGTTGGTCGTGCCATCGACCACGCTGGCGCGCACGCAGCCGCTGGTGCTCTCTCCGCAGGTGATGATCGTATCGACGCCGAGAAAATTGAGATGGCCGATGAGCGGCGTGCCCCAAAATGCGCTCGGCGAAGTTTTTCTGAGTACGGTTTCGCCGGGGATCGGTTTTACTTGATCGACGATGTCGAAGCGCCGGCGAAAACGATCGAGATCTTCGGCGCCCATCGTGGCGCGTTTTTTACCGTCGCGCCGAAAGGACCAAGGCTCGACGGCAACGCCGTCCAAGCCGGTGATGTGAATGACGGGAATCCCCACCTCGCGCGCCTTGGCGATGAGTTTCTGAATATGAGGCAGCGCGTTCCAGCCCGCCAGCCCGCAGCTCCCCGGCCAGGTCTTGATCGCTTCCGTCACCGGCTCCGGCTTGTCGCCGAAAACCCAACGATAAAGATCGATCAACAACAACGCCGGCCGCTCGCCGAAACCGACGGAGCGGTGTGGCTTTCCGACCAATGTAGCCTTGTCCTGCTCCGTCAAAAAACGATCCCAAACTCGTTCAGCCATGAAACACCTCCGAGAATTAATCTTGAAAAAACTTATCACCCCGCTCGTTCCACCGTCAAGACTAGACGCTCGCGAAGTTCTATCCTGAGCTTGCCGAAGGACTCCTTAGGAGTTCTTCGACAGCTTGTTAGTCAACTCTATTGCCCAAACGGTTTCGAAAGCGCTATAGTCAACCCATGAAGGAACTCATCCCCATCGACCTCGATGAGATTGTCGAGAACGTCAAAGCCGAAGGTAAGGGTCGCCGTGTGCTCTGGCAGGACTCCGAGTCCATCGCGTTCTTGAGCAGCGGGCGCAAAGAGCGCAGGGACTTTCATATCGATCCGGCCGACGAGGTCACGCTGCAATTGAGCGGCGTGCAGAATTTGGTTCATCGCGCGCCGGATGGCCGCGAGCACACGGCTGTGATCAAAGCGGGCCAGTTACTGCTCTGTCCCGGCGGCGTGCCGCATTCGCCG
>DASWHT010000441.1:0-6662 GCA_036398075.1 Binatia bacterium
GCCGCCCTGGGGGCCGGCGCCCAGCGGTTTGCCGGATACTACGACAACGCCGACTTCGGTAAAAAGTTGCTGGGAATTCTCGACACTGAGAAGTAGTGCACCGATCCAAAAGAGCGTTGTTCTTTTGACCGCTAGCCTGCCACGCTGACGCCAAGGAGCCGGCCGACGCCGAAGGTGACGGCCGAGGCCAGCAGACCGATGACAAGCATGCGCAAGCCGCTGAGCATCGGTCCCGCCGCGGTGAAGATGGAAATCACCGCTCCGACGGCAAACAAAGCCAGGCAGCTAAAGAGCACGCTGGCGCCCCACGCTGAGGTACCGGACGTGAACAGGTAAGGAATCACGGGCACCAGGGCACCCATGACAAAGGCCAAAAATGAGCTCACCGCCGCCATCCACGGCGACCCCAACTCGGATGGATCGAGGCCTAGCTCTTCCCGCGCCAACGTGTCGATGGCGATGCTTGGATTGGCGATGATGCGACGGGCGAGCAAAGCAGCCTCGTGCTCCGGTATTCCTTTGGCCTGATAGATCAGTGAGAGCTCTTCTTCCTCCTCCTTTGGCGACATCTCGAGTTCTTCTTTCTCCATCTTGATCTGCTGTTCGAACAGTTCCCGTTGCGCGCGCATGGAGACATATTCACCTGCGGCCATGGAGAACGAACCGGCCAATAACCCGGCTACCCCCGCGAGCAAGATATATTCCGGCTTCGCTTCCGCCCCTGCGAATCCCATGACCAGACTAAAATTGGAAACCAGGCCGTCGTTGATGCCAAACACCGCGGCGCGCAAGCTCCCGCCCCGCAACAGCATGTGGCCTTCGCGGCCCGCGATCGCCTGCCGGCTTGAGACTCCCGGCTCCATGGCGCGCAGGGCTCGGCTATTGGCCCGTTCCTGCGCCGGGAGCCCCTCGGCCTCGGGCTGGTTGAGATAGCCGGCATCGTCGCGCCCTTCTATGGCGCTAATGATCGGCAAGACTCTGTGGGTGCCAAACCGGCGCGCCATCCAGCCGAGCAGGCGCACGCGCAGGCTCAAACGGTAAGTGGGAACGGCGGCGCCCGCTTGTTGCAAAAGCCGCGCCCACCTTTGCGCGTGGCGCTCTTCGATGCGCGCCATTCTCTCGAAAATCGCCGCGCGCTCTCGGTCTTTCTCGGCCCGTGCCAGCGAGCGATAAAGCGTAATGCTGTCCATCTCAACCAGATAGTTCTGCTGATAACGGGCCACGTCCGACGCGGTGAGTTTGTCCTGGCGTTCCATAAAGGAGGTTTACCTCGGGTGCCACCGGATTGTTTGGCGGGATTCAGCGGCAATGATCATCTGAATTCATTGCCACACGCCCATAGGGTTAGCAAATCAATGCGGCTTGCGTATGTCCACGGTTTCATTCTAACGTTGCCTCGATATGATCAGTTTTGCCGACATCGAAGACGCCCGCGAACGGATCAAAGATCAAGTCTACCTCACGCCGTTTCCCTATTCCGAAACCATCAGCCGCATGACCGGCAGCCGAGTTTTTTTTAAACTCGAGAATCTTCAGATGACCGGATCGTTCAAAGAACGCGGCGCGCTCAACCGGCTCCTGGCGCTCACCTCGGATGAAGCACAGCGCGGCGTCATCGCCGCCAGCGCCGGCAATCACGGCATGGCCGTCGCGTTTCACACCCGGCGCTTGGGCATCGCCGCGACCATCGTCATGCCGCTCCAGGCGCCGCTGATCAAAGTCAGCTCGGTGCGCCGCTACGGCGCCCAAGCGGTGCTTTACGGCGAAGACTACGCCGCCGCGTTTCAGGAAGCCCAACGCATCAGCAATGAGCGGGCGCTCACCTTTATTCACGCGTTTAACCATCCCTTGATCGTCGCGGGACAGGGAACCATCGGACTGGAACTGTACGAGCAAAATCCCGACCTTGACGCCGTGCTGGTTCCGGTGGGCGGCGGCGGTTTGGTCGCCGGTATCGCCCTCGCCCTCAAGACATTGAAACCGTCGGTTCGCGTCATCGGTGTTCAGGCCGAAGCCATACCATCGATGAAGGTCGCCCTCGAGCAGGATCAAATCGTCCGCGTTCCCGCCGCCGCGACCATTGCCGACGGCATTGCCGTCCGCGCGCCGGGCGATGAAACTTTCCCGATGGTGAAACGGTTCGTCGACGAGATCGTGACCGTGAGCGAAGGCGAGATCGCCAACGCCGTGTTGATGCTCTTGGAAATCGAAAAGACCGTCGCCGAAGGCGCCGCGGCCGTGTCATTGGCGGCGCTGGTTAGTGGAAAAGTCGCTCTCGGCGGCAAGAACGTCGGGCTCATAGTTTCCGGCGGCAACATTGATATGAATCTAATCGCACGGATCATCGAAACAGGACTCATTCAAGACGGCCGGTTGACTCGTTTGTCCGTGGTGATTTCCGACCGGCCGGGATCCCTCGCCCGGCTGGCGCAACGGCTCGCCGCGTTGGGCGCGAATATCCTGCAGATCAACCAGACCCGGGGCTTCGGCCAAACCGCCATCGGTGAAACGGAAGTCGAGCTGACGCTCGAAACCACGGGACGTGAGCATAGCGAAAGCATCTGCGCTGGATTGCGCGCGGATGGTCTCAAAATCAAGACGAAATCGTAGCGCAGCCGCGATTCTCGTCTATGCCGCCTTCGCTTTGCGGCCTGCCCATCCGGGCGGTGGAATCGTCAGTACTGGACAGGGTGCGCGGCCGACGACCTTTTCCGTAACGCTGCCCATGAGCATGGGATCGATGCCCGTGCGGCCATGGGTTGACATGACGACCAGATCAACGCCTTCGCGCTCGGCCGTCTCCACGATGTTCACCGCCGCATGGCCCAGCTCCACTTTCTGGTGAATCTCCACCAGACCGGCGAAGTCGGAGAACTTCTCTCTCAGAAATAGACCCAGCCGGCGCGTTTCCGCCTCCAGTAAATCGCCCACTGGGCCCTCATGCTTGTGCGCTGCGAACCAGTCATCCGCCACGCCGATCACATGAAAGACAATCACGTCGGCGCCGTCGCAATGGGCCAATTCGAGGGCGTAACGAACTCCCACGGCGGAAATTTCGGAAAGGTCAGTGGGAGCCAATATCTTCTTAGACTTTTTTCATTATTGCCTCCTCAGCTAATCGATCGTGTATCTCATCGCCCCGCTCACTTCGTCGCCGAGCTTGGCAAAGGCTGCTCGATCCACCGCCTTAGGCTCGGCCTTAGCGGAGATGACCAGCACGGGATTACTGCAGTGCCGGACAACTTTTTCCGTCACACTGCCGAGCACCCAACGGCGCACGCCTGAGCGCCCGTGCGTGCACATAGCGACCAAGGCCCCAGGGCATCCGCCCGCATATCTGATGATCTCTTCCGCGGCTGAGCCTTCCACTGCGGTAGAAAAAACCTTGTCCAGCCCTTTTGCCTTGAACGTTGCCACCTTGCCGTTGAGATACTCGACCGCCGCTTCCTTGATACGCTCCTTGATCTCGTCGTAGTTAGGCAAATAATCCTCCGTGCCGTAGTAGGCGGACGCGGGCAACTCGTAGGCGCGCAGCAGCATGATTTCCAGGTTTAGCGACTTTGCCAATTCAATCGCCGCGGGTAATGCGCTCTCCGCCAGTTCCGAACCGTCGAGAGGCACGACAATAGACTTGAGACTGGCATCACCAACGGTCTCCCCTTCGTCGCCCGCCCGCACCAGTAGCAGCGGGTTGGCCGTGGCGCGCAGAATCTTTTCCGCCACGCTGCCCAACAGCCACCGGTTAAGCCCCGACCGTCCATGGGTGGCCATCGTAATGAGCGTGCCTTTATCCGCCGCCGCCTCCCCAATGATGACCTCATCGGCTCGCCCCCTATCGACGGCACAGGCAACAGCCGCGTCTTTGAACGTTTTCGCAATACGGACGAGATACTCCTTGCTGCTCTTTAACTCCGACTCGACTATGGCGTCCATGAAACGCGCCTTGGCCGCCGAAAGGTGAGCGGCAAGCTCCGCGATATCGACGACGCCCAGCAATTCAACGGGCAATTTGAGCCTGCGCGCTAGCGTATGAGCGTAGGGCAGCACCTTTTCCGCGGTCTTCGATCCGTCCAATGGAACCAGTATTCTTGTATACATGGTGCCTCCCTTTCTGTTTGCGCTGCCTTTCTTGTTGGCTCACTCCATTCCCTCGCGCAAGTTATATGCCAGCAAAGGCCCATTGAAATTGCTGGACTCAGTAAGCCCAAAATTCGCAAGTTTGGTAAAAACTTATTATCAATTCGCGAACAGGAGAAAAACAGCGTAGATGCCTTCTCGGCGTGAAAGAAACCGAAGTTTAAACCGGCGCTGTTCCGTCGTTAGCAATCACATGGCGCCGCGGGTGAATTTTGTTGAAGCGGGCCGCTGGCACGCACCAAACGCCATTGACGAGACATTGATTTGCGTGATATGTATCTTGAGTCGCTTAGTGGAGCAGTTGCACCGACGCGGATCGCTTCACATTCTAGACCGTTTCTCACCGCCCGCTCTCATCCGGCATCAAGCTTCGCCAAGTTGTAACCCAGTAGGCTCGATTTGCAACGACAGGCCGGCACCGACAATTTTATAGTGACTCCTACCAGGGGCCGCACAAAGCGAGGAGCGAAAAGTAGAGCGTAACGGTTCGCAGGGAAGCAACCCTTTTTTCGGTGGAAAACAAGGAGGTGCTCCATGGAGATCGTGAAGGCCCGGGCTTTAGCCGCCAGACTCTCGCGGCGCAAGCAACAGATCGCGGTCACGCTCAGCCATCTTGAATCGGAGCGCTCGGAGGTTGAAAAAAACACCGAATGGAAAGACGCCTGGGCGCGCCAAAGGCGCAAGAGCCTGCTCAATTATCTGAACCGCTGGTACGCGAAAGAGATAAACGAGATCAACCGAGCGCTGGAACGAGTCTCCAAGGACAACTACGGCGCCTGCGCGTCCTGCAATTGCGCCATCGAAGCGGACTGGTTGGAAACTTTTCCCGAAGCTGAGTATTGCCGCACCTGTCAACAAATGATTGAGCGAATGGAACGGAGCTAACCGCGCTTTCCATTTGCCCAGGCCAAACACCAGCCGGAGCACCGTGCCGCCGATGGGAATAATCTCCTTCGTCTCCAGCGCCCTGACCAACTTTACTGCAAGTATTGCTATAAATCACTTATTCGCTTCAGCGGGTCGTGTTTCCGTCAGACGAGATAATCCACCGGCAGCGCCGCTTCCTGTACCGATCCGTTCACCGCTCTAACGGAATAGGCTCTGCTGCCAGTTTTCGCCGAGATGACGCGCTGGATTTCCGCGCCCTTGAAGTGAACTCCCGTCCAATCTTCGATCGCGATCCCAGCCACCATCTCACCTCCGGCCAAGAGTCGATGTAACGACGGACGCCGCGCCGCTTCAGCGTCGTAGTGCGGACAGCAGCTTCCGGATAGAAAACCGAGGCAATCGAGCGGACGGAGTCGGTCCGCCCAGGAATCCGTGAGCCCTTGCTCAAACCAACAGATCGCGCCGGCGCTGACGCCCGCAAGGACGATGCCCGACTCCCACGCTTCGCGGAGCAGCTCCGACACACCCCAGTCGCGCCACACGGCGAGCATGGTCTTGGTATTGCCGCCGCCAACGTAAATCACCTCTTGATTGAGCAGATACGACTTCAAATCCGGCGTGCGTTTGAAAAAAGAAAGATGCGACGGCTTGCAGCCGAGCTTTAAGAACGCCGTGTAAAAGCTGACAAGATAATTGTCCGGTTCCGCGCTCGCCGTGGGAATGAACGCGACTCGCGGCTGCGCCGCGCCGCATTGCTGAATGACGTATTTCTCGAGCGCGAGATTTTCCGGATCGCGATAAAATCCGCCGCCGCCGATGGCAATGATGTGACGCGTTTTTTGTGACATTACATTACCCAATGATCCAATTCAGGAGGTGAAGCAACAGCACCAGCGCGAGCGCGGCCAGCATTCCAAAGGTTGGATACGCGGTCAATCCGAATCCCGTCGCACGCCCCGCCGCCCCTCGCGGGTAACCGCGGGCGAACAGCACCCGCCCCGCGACGAACAGCAGCGCGGCCACGGAGATTACACGTAACCAGGCATAGGGCATGACGGCTGCCCATATCGCGTAGGCCGCCACGGCGAGCATCGCCTGCTCCTGGGTATTTTGCAGGACGGCCCGAAGCACGCGCGCCTGCGGCGTGCCGTCTGTGAGGCCGCTGCCGTCGATGTCTTCAGGCGAGGAGAATCGGTAGTTTGCCACGCGCATGATTGAGATCATGAGTGTGAGCACCGGCAGAAGCGCCCACTTGAGAGCCCAGGCGATTCGCGCCCCCGCCTCGTCTACGGGAAGCATGCTCATCGGCAGCAAAAGCGTCACGCCGCATAAACCCACTACCGTCAAGCCCGCGGCCGGGATCACGTTGCGGACGACGCCCTTTTGTTTCTCAGTTAGTTGCATATCGAAAAAACAAATGGTGACGGTACATTGCGATGTTTGCCGCGCGCTGGCTAGTCAGGAACCTTGGGAATTTGCGCGCCGTGCCAGACAGCGACCACCCATACGATTTCACCCTGAAGTCGGTAGAAAAAACGGTACCGTCCGACGATCACCTCGCGGTGGGGTAGATCCGGAAACTCCGGTAACCTTCTTCCCGAATTTGGAAACCGTTCGAGCCGTTTCAAAACGTTTTC
>DASWHT010000442.1:0-5392 GCA_036398075.1 Binatia bacterium
GGATAGTCCTCGGGCTTGGCCTCCTGGGCCAATACCGGCATTTGCACGGACAGGGTAGTATACCCGCGGTCAGCCAGCGCACTGCGCAGCGTACTGATCAAGCCCCAATCCGGATGAACCCCCGTGCCATGCACGCTGACAAGCCCTGCTTTTGCATTGGGGGCCTCCGTATAAATGGTCAGGAACCTGTGGCCGGCTCTTCCCTCCAGGTACACTGGATCGCCCACGATGATGCCTGGGGTAATCTCATCTGCCCACTTTTTTTCCCGGACATAGTCGGCCCCATAGGCGAAGTGAGTTGCAATCAGCAAAAAAACTTGGACGATATAACGCATAGCGGGAATATACCTCGGACGCGCAGGCATCGACAAGTTAAAAATTCACCACGACTTTTTCTGCTTTACGCGCTCGTGAATTTGTACTAGGCTGACGCGCCCGAAGGGAGAAAAGAACAATGCAAAAAAATCGAGGGCTACTGTCCATACTCGCTGGTCTGGGTCTGCTCCTACTGACCGTTGGGTGCGCGCTGATGCAGCAGAAGTCTACGCCCTATGAGGTCTGGGCGGCCGATCAGAATGACGACAAGATATATATCTTGGACCCGCAAGGAAAAACTCTCAAAACGATCGATGGAAAGACGCTCGGCGACGCCAAGCGACCACACATGCTCTGGGGCGTACCCAAGGATCGCTATGTGTACGTTACCAGTACGGTCTCCAATTCCGTCACGGTGTTAGACGGCAAGGATGGCGCGGTGAAGGCGGTCATTCGCGGCGTTGGCAAAGCGCCCCATGCCGCGCAGCCGAGCCCAGCGCATCCGGAACGGGTCTACGTTTCGAACATCGGCCCGCAGGCCGCCGCTCCGGACGGAAAACCGGATCGGGGCGAGACCATCACTGAAATCGTGCGCCGTAACGATTCTAAATGGGAAATCGCACGTTTTCTCGATCTGAAAGCCGCGCCCGCGCTGGCGGACACCAAACTCTACCCGAGCCGACGCCCCGTTTGCGTCGGTTTCTCGAAAGACGGTCGCTATATGCTGGCGACGCTCTTCAATGGCGGCCTGGCAGTGATAGACCTGCAGGCGTGGAGGGTGGTCAAGGGATGGGGAAAGAACGAGATCGCCGAAAACGGATGCGGTTTCGCTGCCTCTCGCTCGGGAGAGGAACTCTACGTGACTGCCGGAAATGACAAATCATCTTGGTTGTACGTGTTCGACGTCGCCGCAGAGCCGAAGCTGATCGCGACGCACGATCTGTCAAAGTTCGGACGGGATTCGCACGGGATTGCCATTGATGCGCCGCGCAATGCGCTTTGGATCGCGCATCGCGTCAGCAGTAATATTACGATCCATCCCCTTGCTACCATTCGCAAGCCTGGCCAGCAGCCCACCGTCATTGAGTTTGTCGGCAAGACACCTGATCTCATTATGTTTGCGCCGGATCATAGTTTGGCGTACGTGACCCTGCGGGGACCAAAACCAGCTCCGACCATTCCCCATGCCACAGTGGGTGAAACCCCGGGAATTGGGATTATCGATGTGGCCAATCGGAAGCTTCTACGCGTTGTGAAACTGGGCGACCAAGTGAACGCGGATTTTCATGGGATTTTCGTTCCCACCGGCCAGTAGATCAGATACTCTTAAGCATGATGACCGGCACACAGGGAGGGATACCGTGAATGTAACAACAGAAAACCGTTTAGAGGAAATTGACCCCCATGCTCTTGAAAGAGTGGATGCGCCGGTCTGATGTTTGCCGGGATCATCAATACTTGCGGCATGGCAATGCTTCTGGCCAAGCTACCGTATAATCGGCGTTCGCAAGCGATCTCCTAGCGTGTGCCTGCGAGACCTTTCCAGACACCTTCTAATGTTGGTTCCAGATATGGTTGAAATCCCTTGCCGCCAGGCAATGCGAGAGTTTGTCATGCCTGCAAAAGCGGGCATCCAGGTTCGTTCACGGATTGAACACGGAAATAGCCTGGATTCCCCCCGTGGAAGAATGGCTGATCTTCCACGGGGCGGGAAAGACACAGAGGGGATTTGACATTACGCGAAACGCGAGCACCGTCCTAGCCACTTTTGATTGAAGCCTGTATAAAGCGCAGAGGGCTTTTTCTCAGCTTCGATGACCGCTACGAATTCCGACACCCTTTGGACGCGCGCCTTCGTGCTGCTCTGCATCGTGCAGTTCCTCGGCTACGCGCAACATGCCATGTTGTCGCCTGCTCTGCCGCTTTACGTGACCCAACTCGGCGGCTCGCCGTTCATCGTCGGCGTGGTGCTTTTCTGTTTCGCCGCCACCAGCGTCTTTGTCCGCCCAGCGGTCGGCCACTGGGCCGACCACTGGAGCGAAACCGGCGTAATGATCTCCGGGTTGCTCTTTCAAGGCGTCACCATCTTTTTTTGCTTGATTCCGCTGGCGGAGGCCGCAATGCTTGCCAACGGGTTACGCGGCATCGGCTGGGCCGCGCTAAACACCGGTGGGTATTCTCTACTCGCCCGAACGGCGCCGGAAACGCGGCGCGGTGAAGCGTCGGGTTATTACAGCGGCGTACAGAGCGCTTCCAACATTTTTTTTCCAGCCCTGGCGCTCTGGCTCGGCGCGGCAAGCTGGGGCGGATTCGGCTTAGTGTTCACGGCCACGGCGCTCTTCTCGTTCGTGGGAGCATTAGCAGGCTGGGCCGTGGCCCGGCAGACGCCGCCGGTTGTCCATCGCCATTCCCGGGACGACGCTAAATGGTGGCGCGAACTTTTCCGCTTTGTCGAGCCGGAGATCCTGCTGCCATCGGGGCTACTCTTTTGGCTCAACATCACTTGGCCCGCGGTGATAAACTTTATCGTCCTTTATGCCGGCACCATCGGTATCGAAAACCTCGGCGCTTATTTCGTCGTAAGCGGCGCCACCAGCTTGCTCGCCCGGCCACTGCTGGGCGGCGCCTCGGACCGCATCGGCCGCGGCGTTTGCGTGGCCCTGGGCTTTGCGCTGCAAATGTGCGCCCTGGTGCTGGTGGTCATGGTCACAACTCTGGCAGGCATCATGGCTTCCGGCGCGCTGTACATGCTCGGCAACGCCATCGGCAGCTCGGCCACCTTGGCCCTTGCAATGGAGCGCGCCGATCCGAATCGGCGCGGCAAAGCCATGGCGACTTTTTCTCTCTCCTATCCACTCGCCTATGGCGTCGGCTCGCTTTTCATCGGCGCCATGGTCGAAGCCGCGGGTTACGCGACCATGTTTCTCGCTCTGGCAGTGCTGGAAGCCGCCGGGTTGTTGTTTGCCCTAACGCGGCACGGAAAGATGAAATAAGGGTGGTGAATTCCGATTCCATCTGGAGCCGCACGTTTGTCATTCTCTGCGCCGTCCAGTTTTTCGGCTACGGGCAGCACTTCGTCCTCCAACCCACCTTTCCGCTTTATATCATCCATCTCGGCGGCTCACCGTTCGTTGTCGGACTGGTCATCGCTTCATTCGGCGTTGCCAGCGTGCTCTCTCGCCCAGTTATCGGCTACTGGGCGGACCGCTGGAGCGAAACCGGCGTGCTGATCCTTGGTTTGCTCGTCCAAGCCGTCAGTATTTCTCTCTGCTTGATCCCGTCCATCGCCGTGATTCTATTCGCCAACGGACTTCGCGGTATCGGCTGGTCTGGAATGACCACCGGAGGCTATACCCTTTTGGCAACGAGCGCGCCCGCCGCCCGGCGCGGCGAAGCATCAGGATACTATGGCGCCGTTCAATCCTGCGCGACGATCCTCTTTCCGGCCGTCGCGTTATGGATCATCTATTCACCCCCGAGCGCCTTTTTGGCCGGCTTCCATGCCGCATTCATGCTCGCCATGGGCCTGGCGCTTGCAGCGGTCGGCGCCGGAGCGGCGCTGTCCCGCCAAGTCTCCCGCGCGCCGCGCCGCCGCGAGTCCGATCGATCTGCGTCCTGGTGGCGTGAAATCGTGAGCGTCTTTGACCGAGATATCTTGTTGGCCGCCGCGCTGCTTTTTACCTCGCATCTGTCCCTTCCCTGTTTGACGAGCTTCGCCGTTCTCTACGCCCACGAGCTCGGCATCGGCCAGTTCGGCTGGTTCTTCGTCGTTTCCGGCGTGACCAGCGTGGTATCCCGGCCCCTGCTCGGCCGCTTGTCGGACAAAATCGGCTGCGGCCGGTCGCTGATCGCCACATTCACCCTGGAAAGTATCGCGCTGTTGATGCTGCCTTTCGTCTCCACGCTATTCGGAATGATGGTTTCCGGAGCGCTCTATTTTCTGGGGTCGGCGATCGGTAGCGCGCAAATTCTCGCCCTCGCCATGGAGAACGCGCCCGTGCAGCGGCGCGGCCGCGCTATGGCGAGTTTTTCCGTTTCGTTTCCGTTGAGCAATGGACTCGGCGCTCTTCTCAACGGTCTCCTCGTCGAGCTGGCGGGATATGCATGGATGTTCGCTACCGCCGGAGCCCTGTGCGCCACCGGTCTTTTATTGACCGCGCGCAATTGGCCGAGATTGAAGTGAGGCTAGATGTATCTGATAATAGCCGGGCTGGGTGCGGTGGGCCTGATCGTAACTTTGGCCAACTGGTCGAAGACAGGTTAAGCAAGAGCCACTTTCTGGGTTCAAAGTTCCAGGTTCAAGGTTCAACATCCAAGCTCGAAACCTTGACGCGGGCTTGCCCAGCAATCGCAAGTCCCCGTGAATCGTCCTGGATAAGGTCCTGCTTGGGGTCCCTCTGCCGCGCCGGCGCTACAGCCACTTCGCTTTGCGAAAACGGTAGAAAAGATAAATGTCGATGGCGGCCATGGAGACGACAGCCAGAGGATAGCCGTAGATCCAGCTTAACTCCGGCATATGCTGGAAGTTCATGCCGTACACGCCGGCGATCATCGTCGGCACGGCTACGAGCGCCGCATAGGAGGCCAGGCGCTTGGTGACCTCGTTTTCCTGGATCGTAATCAAAGATAAGCTCACTGTCACCCCTGTGGTCGCCATGTCGTGCAAGTTGTCGATGGATTGGTTCAGACGCAAGAGGTGATCGTACACGTCGCGGAAATATTCTTGCAGACCGGCCACAAGCTGAGGCACGCGGCCCGCGTAGAGCCGGCCGGTCACTTCCAGTAGTGGCTCGGTTGCATGCTTGAGAGTGTTGAGCTTTCTTCTGAAATTATACAGCGCCTCGATATTGGCCCGAGTGGTTTGGCTGGCGAAGATGTGTTCCTCGATCCCCTCCAGCTCGGTCTCCAGCTCGTCGAGGACCGGAAAGTAGCGATCCACGACCGCGTCCATCAAAGCATAGAGCACATAAGCCGGCCCGTGGCGTAGGAGCTCCGGCTCGCGCTCGCACAGCGCGCGCACGTCGGTAAAGCCGCGTTCGGCCCGGCGGCGCACGGACAACACATAGTTGGAGCCAAC
>DASWHT010000443.1:0-2831 GCA_036398075.1 Binatia bacterium
CTCTACCGCCTGGTTCCTGGGACAGTCAGTAGTTACTGCAATTGCCGCAAGAACCACAGGGATTCGCTTTGTCCAAAATGTGCTGGCTGTACACGCTAGTAAAAAGGTAACCGGCGCAAGGTCAACAATGACAAAAACCTCTTAAGAGAAGTGTCACGGTCGTAAGCGTCAGGGTCGAGTCTTTATTTTTGATGGAGGAAATCAAGCGTTAGACTTTTACTTCTAAGCTTTCTCCATTTTTGTTTCGTTCATCCCGCACAGGCGCTTTTTAATTCAACTCCACAACTTCTTGCTGGCGATCGCCGCGCCGCCCGAATGGGGCTTTCGGGCCGTTCAAGGTTCAAGGGTTCAAAGTTCAAAGTAAGAAACGGAGTTCGGTGCAGGGCGCGCAGCTTGGCCCACCGATCTGCGGATGGACGCGGCCGCCCAGGCCGCAGTCGGTGCCGGCGATGACGTTTTCTTGGCCGACGACTTCAGTGAACGTGATGATGCGATCGGCGACCAGTTCCGGGCGCTCGACGAGGTTTGTGGCGTGGCTGGACTTGAAAAATGTACCGGGAGTCTTTTGCCGCGTTGGAGCGGTCGTGCTGGGTAATTTTACAAAACCATCAGCGCGTCGGATACACAACGGAATCCTATGTAGGCGTGGCCCGTGGCGGCGCGACCGGCGTCAACAACTTCGCGGGATGTGGACGTAAGCCCTTCGGGACCGCTGGATGAATTCCCGCCGCGGGCGACCACCGTGTCGGTGGACGCTGGCTCCTCGCGTCCGTCCTTTGGATTATAGGGATATGGTTTATAAATCGAACGAGTCCATTCCCAAACCTGTCCTGCCATATCGAGAATCCCGTAGGGGCTTGCCCCTTTCGGAAACTGCCCGACGGGAACCGTTTGACCGCGAAAGCCGCCGATAAACGCCAGATCAGGGCGGGGCATGTCATTACCCCAGGGGTAGAGCCGGCCGTCGGTTCCACGCGCTGCTTTTTCCCATTCCGCTTCACTGGGGAGCCGCTTACCGGCCCACGTGCAATAGGCGGCGGCGCCGTACCGGCTCATCTCACCGGCAGGGTGATTCTCAAAACCTTCCTTGGGCAGCCACTTGCCGCCTCGATTGTGGACCAGAGCGTCGGGATCCGCGACATCCAAATACATTTCACCGTTGGGCCCGCTGGGACCTTTTTCCTGGATGAACTTCGCATACTCTCTGGCGGTAACGAGATTTCTATCGATATAGAAGGCTGGGAGAAACAATTTGTGCACTGGTGTTTCGTCTTTTGGGCCACTGTCTCGCCCCATCGTAAATTCCCCGGCTGGGATGATGACCATTCCAGCGAACTTTCCCCCTTGAGCCTCCACTGCCGCGGCGGCTCGAATTTCCCGCGCAGCGATCATGGCAAGGAACATAAACAAAATCGTGAAAACTATTAGCTTGCGCAGGTTCGTAGCCATGGCTGCGCTCTAACATAGCCGAATGTTGGATGGCAAGCGGCAATTCCTTAAGCAGTAGTACGGTCAAATCTTTACATTTGACATTGCGCCAGGGGGAAATCACGGGTCAGACTTTTACTTCTAACCTTTCTTGCTTTTTGTTTCGTCTATCCCGCATAGGCGCTTTGAATTCAACTCCACAACTGCTTGCTCGCGATCGGCGCGCCGTCGCGCAGGGGCTTTTTCGCGGCGCGAAGTTTCTAGTTTTTGGTTTCTAGTTTCAGATCGGCTCTAAGATCTCACGAGAAACCCGGAACCAGAGACAGCTTGGCCCAGGCGATTTGCGGATGGACGCGGCCGCCCAGGCCGCAGTCGGTGCCGGCGATGACGTTTTCTCGGCCGACGAGATCCGTGGCGTGGCTGACGACACCCGAAATCAGGATCTTCCCAGCGGGGAGTTTCACGTCGCGCCAGACTTTGAACTGTGCGCCGTGCGAAGCTTCGCTTCGTACTGAAAATTGGTAAAGTCAGCGGGACGCGCGCGCACTCCGAAAATCGTTTAAGTGGCCGCAGGTGTTTCTGCGGGCAGGGGAGGTTCGTTCACGCGGCTTTTCCTGTCCAGACTTGCTGCCATGCGGCGAATTCGGCCGGCCTTATTTCATAACGGGCATAATTCCCTTCGTGTAGCCCGAGCACCTCGCTCTCGGTCATCTCCCGGAACCGCTCGCGGTCGGCAGGATCAACCTTTTCCTCGACCCATTTGGCGATGTGAGCTCCCGCCGCTTTCCTGTCCATGCGCGCGCGTATGACTTCGCCGATGATCTCGCGCAGCGCGGCGCGGTGTTTTAGCCGGAAATGATCGGGCTCGCCCAGCGATTGCCTGACGGCTGCGTATCTCGCGGCGGAGCGCTCATAGGCCCAGATAAAGACATCCTTGAGCAGATCGATCTTGTTCAATTCATACACGCCGAGAACGGCCTCGGTGTATGTGTCGCGCGGAAGTTCGGTAAAGGAAAGCGGCGAGAGATTGGCCTTGATGAACGGGATGTTCGCGGCAAGACGGGAGGTGCGCTTGTTAACGTCATCGAACGGCTGGAGGTACGGTAACTGCACCATGACGAAGAAGGCCTGCTCGAACGGGTCTGCAATGGCCGCTGCCGTTGCGAGTATCTGGTTGAAGCATTCCTCGATGAGCTGCGGAACTTCAAGCGGGTGAAAAGCGGATTTTTCGATCCCGACGCCGATATGCCTAAGTCTGCCGGCCGCCGACGGATCCGGCAACAGGTTATTCGCGAGTATGGCGTGAAGGTTGAGGACCGTATAGCGGTTAAAGCCGATATCGTCCGCCGCGCCGACGAGAAACGCGATAGCATCCTTGTGGTTGAGAATCATCTGGGTTTCGA
>DASWHT010000444.1:0-1603 GCA_036398075.1 Binatia bacterium
GGCTGGCTCCTTTCGTCGAGCGCGGCACCGATGTCGATGTCGTGCTCGATCTCATGATCCACGATATCGATGTGATCACGAGTTTAGTGCGCTCGCCGGTGCAGCGGGTCGAAGCCGTGGGAGTGCCCGTCCTGACGGACAAACCGGACATCGCCAACGCGCGCATTAAATTTGCCAATGGCTGTATCGCCAACATTACCGCCAGCCGGGTCTCGCTCAAACGTGAACGCAAAGTACGCTTTTTCCAACCCAATGCGTATATCTCGATAGACTACGATCAGCGCCGGGCGCAGATTTATTACAAGCCGGCGCCCGGCGCCACCTGGCTCGACATCCGGGGGGAAAGTATTGAAATCAAAGAAGGAGACGCCCTCGCGGACGAAATTGACTCGTTTCTGGAAAGCGTACAGACCCGGACGTTGCCTCTGGTGGGCGGCACCGAGGGGCTGCGCGCTCTCGAGATCGCCTCAATGATAAGCGCGCAGATTTAGCGCGGGCGGATGGGTCGCTCGTGAGCGTTGCTCAACGTCGTAAACAGGTTATGCTCGTCGTCGGCGAAGCTTCCGGGGACATCCATGGGGCGCATCTTGCTGAAGCATTGCTCCAGCGCGATCCTGACTTGTCGCTGTTCGGCGTCGGCGGCGAGCAATTGCAAAAACTCAGATTCGATGCGCTGGTGAGCGTTTCCCGGCTCGCCGCCATGGGGCTTGTTGAGTTGGCGGGAAATATTAAGAACCTTTGGGATGCCTACCAATTACTGCGGCGGGCGTTACGCGAACGGAAGCCTAATTTGCTTGTGCTCATCGATTTTCCCGATTTCAACCTGCGCTTGGCGCGCTCCGCCAAGCGCTTGGGAATCCCGGTCTTGTATTATGTCAGCCCGCAGATTTGGGCCTGGCGTAAAGGGCGCGTGCGACAAATCGCCCGCTGGGTGGACCGCATGGCCGTGGTCTTTCCCTTTGAAACGCGTTTTTACCAGAGTTATGGCGTCAACGTTACTTTCGTCGGGCACCCGTTGCTGGATACGGTCCGCGTGACCGAGGCGCGCGATGCTGTGTTGGCAAAGTTAGGATTGGATGCGCGAAAGCCGGTCATTGCGTTGTTGCCGGGTAGCCGCCGCCGCGAAGTAGCGTATCATCTGCCGGTGATGGCCGAGGCCGCCGTCCAGTTGCGCCGCGAGCGCGACATTCAGTTTCTCTGCGTGCGCGCGAGCACCGTTGATAATAGCACGCTCGAGTCGGGTTGCCGTAAAGCCGGCATCGATATCCCTATTGTAGACCGGGACCGGTATGACGCCGTAAACGCAGCGGATCTGGTGTGGACTGCGTCGGGCACGGCGACGCTGGAGACGGCGTTACTGCTCAAGCCGATGGTGATCATTTACCGGCTCTCGTGGCTCACTTATTGGCTTGCGCGCTTGTTGGTCCGAGTGGACCATATCGGCATGGTGAACCTGATCGCTGGCGAACGGATTGTGCCGGAACTCGTTCAATCGAAATTGCACCCTGAGGGCATCGTCGAAGAAAGCCGGCGAATCTTAGACCACCCTGAAATTCGTTGCCGAATCGTCGCAAAACTGTCGAACCTTCGAAACCAATTAGGG
>DASWHT010000445.1:0-3955 GCA_036398075.1 Binatia bacterium
CATCATTTGGTTACTTTGACTTTCGTCGCCGAGCCGCCGTCCACCTCGGCCGAGACTTTTTGGCCGGCTTTAAACTCGGAGCGGTCGCCGATGCCTTCCAACTTGGTCCGGCTGCCGCTGATATTCATACTCACTTCTTTGCCGTCCTTGGTCTTGACCACGATGCTTCGCCCGCCGTCCTCAACCTTGCTGATGGTACCGCTGACCTTATCTGCGTCTGCGGCCCAAATGGCACCCGACATGACTACAGAAAGGAGCAATGCGGAGGCCAAACTCAACAGCTTTTTCATAATTATCTCACCCCCTTTCCGAGCTAAACTGTCGGCGCGACTATAGGCAGGAGTCGCAATCGTGTCAAGACAAGAGTCTTAGTTTTTGGACCGAATCGGGACTGATAAAGAATTACAAAAAATCCTTCAATAGGCCTATAAATTTGAGTGATTTGTAAATCATAATCCAATCTTAGCGTAACATGTCCGTGGCGTGAGAAAGACCGTTAAACGGGATAAAAGGACCTGTTAATTACATTCTGGCTCGTCGAGTCGCCCGCGGCTTTAGTCGAATAATTCTCTTTCGCTCCTTGTCGAGCTTACGGCAACATCTCGCGAAATTTATTGCTCCGGCTCTCCAGCTCTTCGGTGGCTGGCAATCTCATGACGACGCTGTGATTGCCCTTCACATTCTTCGTGAACCTGTCATCGACTTCCGGGCAAAAATCATATGCGCCGAGAGCGCCGAAAATCGTTGCTTGACTAAGCAGTGAAAGTCATTCAATGGAGTAGGAAAGCATCTTTCCCCCACAGCGCTGCATGTCAATCTTCATGCCCACCTCAAACAACGCAAAAACTCTGGAACCGCACCAGCAAACAGCCAAAAAGCGATCTCTCGCGGTTACCGGCGTGATGCTGGTGATCTTTCTCTTCGCCATCGATGCCACCATCGTGAGCACGGCCATGCCGACGATCGTCGGCAAACTCGGCGGCCTGGAGCTCTATAGCTGGGTCTTTTCCATCTACATGCTCACCTCGGCGTTAACGACCCCACTCTTCGGCAAGCTCTCCGATCTCTACAACCGGCGGCGACTGATGCTGATCGGGATCGGCATCTTTGTCGTGGGTTCGATGCTCTGCGGCGCGGCACAGAGCATGGAAGCGCTCGTCATATTTCGCGCCATTCAGGGTCTCGGCGGCGGCGCCATCTACGCGTTGTCGTTCATCGTCGTCGGCATTCTTTTTCCGCCAGAGATGCGCGCGAAGATGCAGGGCATCATCAGCGGCATCTGGGGCGTTGCGTCGATTCTCGGCCCCCTCGCGGGTGGTCTCATCGCCGAGAACTGGAACTGGCGCTGGGCGTTTTTCGTCAACTTGCCAATCACCGCGGTCGCCACTGTTTTAATCGTCATCGGCCTCAAGGAAGAAAACACCGAGCGCCGAGCGCACAAGCTCGATCTTGCAGGGACCCTCACGCTTCTGTGGGCTCTCATGCTTCTATTCTACGCGCTTTCGCACAGCGCCCACGCCAGGCAACCACTCAACGCCGAGTTGGTTGGAATGATTCTCCTCTCCGCCGTTCTACTGGTCGTCTTCTTTTTCATCGAGCGCAAGGCCGGAGAGCCCATCGTTCCACTCGATTTATTCCATCTGCGAATTTTTAAAACCTCCGCGGCCGTCGCCACTCTCGCGCCGATGGGAGTCTTCGGCGCCATCACCTACATACCTTTGTATCTTCAGGGCGTTCTGGGAAGCAGTGCCTCGGGCGCCGGCATGGTGCTGCTTTGCCTCAGCATGGCATGGACCGCCGGAAGCCTGCTCGCCGCTCCAGGGATGAATCGCTTCGGGTACCGATCCGCCAGCGCGGCAGGGATGATTTTATTAGCGCTCGGCTACAGCATCTTCGTCTTCATGTACTCTAACGCCGGCACGTTTTTAGTCATCGTGAGCGGCGTATTGATCGGTATCGGCATGGGCTTGGCTAACCTGACGACACTGGTGGCCGTGCAGAACGCCGTCTGGCCTCAGAAAATCGGCGTAGCGACGTCAACGATCATGCTCTTTCGCACTTTCGGCGGCGCGTTCATCGTCAGTCTGATGGGAACGGTTTTGCTCAATCACATGCAACAGGGATTGAGCCGACTGGCCGGCGCCACCACGGGCACGCTTTCGGCGACCCTGCGCGACAAGCTCGCGCATCCGCAGAACCTTCTCGATCCGGCAACTCGCGCGCAGATTCCCTCTGAATTGTTGCCCAAGTTGGTTGGCGTGCTGGCGGATTCCATTTGGTACGCCTTTCTCACCGTATTCGCGTTGATGCTCCTCGGTATTGTGCTGAGTTTTTTGATGCCCAACTACACGCCGGCGAGCACGCCGAAGCCCGCGGGGCAGTCCAAGGTCTAAAGTCGTGAGTTAACACGAGACGCGAAACACGAAACCCAAGACTGCGTGGCCGCGGTTGACACCGGTCGCGCGCTGCCTATACAGAAATACCGATGCTGCTTTACTCCAACACTCCAAGGTGAATACCGTCATGAACGAACAACAAACCACGATCGCCACCCCCATCGATGCTCGCGCCGATACGCCTACCCTCGAAGCCACGCTCCAGCAAAAGCGCATGGCGCTCAGCCTTATCAGCGGCTGCCATGTCTTGAATCATCTCCAATACAGCATCACGTCGGTGATTTTTCCGGTTATGATGACCGAGCTCGGTTTCGGCCTGGTTGCATTAGGCTTCATTTCGGCGCTGTCGAGTTTCGTTGGTCAGGGGTTGCAGGTAATTTACGGCTTTCTCTCGAACTATTTTAAGCGCACCACGATGCTTGCCGTCGGCAACGTCGTGGTCGGGATCACGGCGATGTCGCAGTTTTTCGTCACTAACTATCCGCAACTCGTCGCGGCGCGCGTCGCCATCGACGCCGGCTCCAGCCCACAGCATCCGCTGGGTTCGAGCATTCTGTCGCGCTACTATCCACAAGCGCGTGGCTGGGCGCTGACCTTTCACCATTCGGCGGGCAATCTTGGCTCGTTTATCGGTCCCGCTGCGGCGTCCCTCGCTTTGCTCTATGTCGGCTGGCGAGCTGCCTTCGTCATCTTCGGGCTGTTTAGCTTGATCATGGGACTTACGCTCTTTCTCGTCAGAGATCATGCCAGCCGCGCGGCTGGAGGGGCCGGTGGCAAGCATAATGCAAAGGCTGGAATCGATGCCTATATCCAGTGTCTCAAAAATCGTAACATCATCTGCACCTCGCTCGTGCTGATGGTCGGCGCGGCTGGCCGCGGCACGGGAGTAAACATGACCTACCTCGTGCCATTTTTTATGACGCAATACGGCGTCAGCGCGTCAGGCGGCGGCGCGCTCTTGACCCTGATGCAAGGCGCCGGACTCTTCGGCCCCTTGGCCATCGCCTGGTTTTCGGACCGCACCGGCACCCGCCGCGGCATTACGCAAGCAACGCTCTTTCTGTCTGCGGTCATGACGGTCCTGCTCGTGCAGCATGCGTCGTTGAGCGCTTTCTTTTATGTCAACCTGCTGCTTTATGGCGCCTTCGTGCAGGCGCGCGGCTCGCTCACGCAAACGATGATCGGCGACTTTGCCAGCCCAGAGCTGACCGACGCCGCGTTCTCAATTTATTACTTCGTCGGTTTCATCTCCGGACCCATCTGGACCATGATCATCGGCTATGTCATGGAGCACTATGGCTTCGTCCCGGCGTTTTACATCGCCGCCGCCACATACATCGCGGGCATGTTCGTCTTGCTATTCGTCAAGGAGGAACCCAAGCGGACAGCCACCAGGTAAACTTCGGCAAATACAAGCTATTAAAGAAGCGTTGTATTATTGACTTTTCACCCTTTATCGCACTATAAAAAGCCGCCTGCACCCCGTTCATTTTCTTAAACGGAAGGAGCCCCCCTATGGCGCAAATATCACTCAAAGTAAATGGCAAGGCCCAGGTGAT
>DASWHT010000446.1:0-3632 GCA_036398075.1 Binatia bacterium
GGCGCGGCTTTCATGGCCGACGTCTATGGCCGACTCACCGGCAAAGCGGGCGTGTGTTTGTCTACCCTCGGCCCTGGAGCAACCAACCTCATTACCGGAGTCGCAGATGCCGACATGGACCGGGCGCCCCTAGTGGCCGTCGCCGGTCAGGGCGCGACCACGCGCATGCATAAGGAGAGTCATCAGATTCTCGATCTGGTAAATATGTTCGAGCCGATCACCAAGTACGCTACCCAAATTCGCGAGCCGGAGATCGTCACCGAGATCGTACGCAAGGCCTTCAAGGTGGCGCAAACCGAAAAACCCGGCGCCTGCTTCATCGATTTCCCGGAGAACATCGCCGCCGCGGAGGTCGCGGGCAAAAAACCAATTGAAGTACAGAAGCCCTACACTTCCGCGCCGCCCGAATTCAAGATCGAGCAGGCAGCGCGCGTCATCTCCGAGGCCAAGTGCCCTATCATCCTGGCCGGCAACGGCGTCGTTCGCGCTGGAGCGTCAGAATCGCTGGTCAGTTTCGCCGAGGTGCTGCATATCCCGGTGGCCACCACTTTCATGGCCAAAGGCGCGATTCCTTTCTCCCACGAGCTGTCGCTTGGCACCGTCGGGCTCAAAGCCAAGGATCTCGTATCGTTCGGATTTGACAAGGCGGACGTGGTAATTTGCATCGGTTACGACATGGTCGAATACCACCCCGAGGAGTGGAACCCCGAGTGCTGCAAATCTATCGTGCACATCGATACCCTGCCGGCTGAAGTGGACGAGCACTACATCGTCGAAGTCGGCGTGCTGGGCGACGTGGGAGAAGCGCTGCGCGCGATTGCCTGGAAGGCCAAACCGCAGATAGGCTACGCGCTACGGCCGTTGCGCCAGGCGATCGTTCGCGAGATGGCGGAATACGCTGAAGACCAGAGCTTTCCGGTAAAGCCGCAAAAGATCGTCTGGGACCTGCGCCAGGCCTTGGCTTCAGACGACATTGTGATTTCAGACGTGGGCGCGCACAAAATGTGGATGGGTCGAATGTACCAGGCCGAGCGGCCCAATACCTGCATCATCTCTAACGGTTTTGCTTCCATGGGAATCGCCGTGCCGGGAGCCGTCGCAGCGAAGCTCGCTTACCCGGACCGCAAGATCGTTGCCGTCACCGGCGACGCCGGCTTTATGATGAATTCGCAGGAGATTGAAACTGCCTTGCGGATCGGTACTCCATTTGTCATTTTAATCTGGAACGATTCCGAGTACGGTCTCATCACCTGGCATCAGCTGCGCCGCTTCGGCCGGCCGAGCCACATTGATTTCAAAAATCCGGACTTCGTTAAGTACGCCGAGAGCTTTGGCGCCAGGGGATACCGCGTCGAGCGCGCGCAGGATCTGCTCCCAACGCTAAAGAAAGCCTTGGTCGATGAAACCGTGTCGGTCATCGATTGCCCGGTAGACTACTCCATGAATATGAAGCTCACGAAGAAACTCAAGGAACTGGTCTCGCCGGTTTGAAAAAAACGTGGAACTACTGAACTGTAACGGTTGGTTCGCGTCTGAGTTCAAAGAACCCTTCGACAAGCTCAGGGTGAACGGTCAAGCCACAAGCCGTTCGTGGTGAGGCTCTCGAACCATGAACGGCAAACGCTATGTAGCTGTTACAGTTCACTAACGGTACATGGCGTGGGGATCGACTTCCTCGCGGATCAAACGCAGCTCTTCGGCCGTCGGCGCGGCGGTTTCCTGGATGGTCTCGGCCAGGCGCAGCGGCCAGCCGACTTCAGCCTGCACGTCTTCGCGTGTGACACCGGGGTAAACAGCGGTCAACTGCATTTCGCGCTCAGGATTGGCGAAATTTAAAATCGCTTTATCGGTGATCACCAGTTCCGGCCCGCCGCCGGGCAGACCCAACCGGGCGCGGCTGTCACCGCCGGTCAGATGTCCGGGGCTGGTTATAAAATCCAGCTTGTCGACGAACGCCCGGCGCTTCAGACGCATGATCATAAACGTCCGTTGCGCGTTGGTGGCGATTTCACAGGCGCCGCCGCTCCCCGGCAGTCGTGTCTTCGGCTTCGCGTATGCGCCGATAACCGTCGAATTCAAGTTGCCGTATCGGTCGATCTGTGCTCCGCCGAGCAGCGCTATCTCGACCAAGCCCCGCTGTAAGTACAAGCCGAACAGATCCGCCATGGAGACGACCGAAATCGCTCCGCTCACCAAAGTCGGATCTCCTATGGAAAGCGGCAACCGCTCCGGCCGCGCGCCGTAAACACCAGACTCGTAAATGAGCTCCATATCGGGCGCGACAGTGTAGCGCGCCAGGTTGCAGGCGATATTGGGCAAGCCGACCCCGACAAAAACAGTGCGCGCCCCTTCCAACATGCGCGCCGCCACCGCGATCATCATTTCCGACTCCGTGTAGGTCGGCTCGCTCATCGATACCTCCCGTAGTCAACCGACGGCGCCAACAAAGGCTCCGGCTTGAGTTTATCAAAATGCTCCTGACCTAGTTTGCGCAGATAGGCCGCATGATTCTCAATGCCGTAAACCCATTCGTCGAGCCACGCTATCACCGCCGCGTGCTCCTGGGAAAGCTTATCCCAGGCGAGATAGGATTCATTGTCACGGTCGTAATACCCCTGAACATACGAAGGGTGCGCGCCGTAAGGCGAATGCACCACTGCGTCGACGATCAAGCCGGGGATTAAGGTACGGTTGGGATCGGCGCGGATCACCGATTCGTCGACAATTTCCTCGACCGCTACGATCACGTGCTTGGAAGCAAACGCCACTTCTTTTTGCATGCCGAGCAGACCCCATAGTTGCGTGTTTCCCTGACGGTCCGCGCGCTGGGCGTGAAGAATGGCCACGTCGGGGTTGAGCGGCGGCACGACCGCGATCTTGCCCGTGCCGTAGGGGTCATCGATCAGTTTGATCAACGGGTTGGCCGCCAGCATATCGGAGCCGACATAGCTCCTTAAAGCAAAGAAGGGCGACCGCGTCGCGCCCGCCGCATACCGCCCCACCAAACCGTAGTGTGAGTACTCCTCCAGCTCCAGCGGGCAAGGAAGCGCTTTCTCCACCGCGCGGCGAATGCAGTAAAGCGAACCGACGCCCGGGTTGCCCGTGTAACTGAATATCAGTTTTCTCGCCGTGCCGGCGGCGATCATCTGGTCGTAGATCAAATCCGGCGTCATGCGGATCAAAGTGAGGCCGCGGCGCCGCTGCCGGATAATCTCGTGGCCGGCGGCGAACGAAATAAAACCGGTGAAGCCCTCAATGCAGACGGAGCAGTCATCGACTACGTATGCCGCGATAGCTTCGCGCATGGAGGAGAGTTTGTTGTCTTTTGCAGCTTTGTTCATAGCGTCAAGTGTGTAGTCTCTCCAGCAGGGTGCTGAAAAAAGCAATTCCATGCTTCGACGGGCTCAGCATGAACGGAAATTTATTGATGAATTCAAAGCAAACACCGTTCGCCCTGAGCCTGGTCGAAGGGTGAACGGTGGTTTTTCAGCACCCTGCTAGTGGAAAAACTTTTCCGCGCTTTCGAGCACTCGGTCGATAATTTTTACCGCGTCACCGAGATAGTTCCCCGGCTTCGCCAGCGCTTGCCAATCAACCACGCCCGGTTTGATCGAATCGCCGGCCAGTTTTTC
>DASWHT010000447.1:0-5783 GCA_036398075.1 Binatia bacterium
GCCGAGCTTGCGCCCGATGTCGTCGATGATTTCTTTGGCTTCCTCGCTGGAAATATGGCCGGCGGTGAAGTCTTCCATGTAGGTCTCGATGCCGCTGCCGCCGAGGTTCACGAGGTTACAGCGAAACGCGATATCTTTAGAACCGAGGGCGACGCCCATGCTCGCCGCTTCGAGCGGCGAACGCCCGGTGTGATAGACAGCGGGATCGTAGCCCATGATGCTCATGTTGCCCACGTCGCTCCCCGGCGGAAAGCCGTCGGGAATCACATGCGCCAAGCCGAATACGCCCCGCTGGGCGAGCCAATCCATGTTGGGCGTGCGCGCGGCTTTCAGAGGCGTTCTCCCGCCTAGAACTTCCAGCGGATAGTCGGCCATGCCGTCGCCTTGCAGGATGATGTACTTCACTTTGCTCCCCAGATCGGAAACCAAACCGGATCAACTAGGATATAGTCTCGATTGCTGAGAGAATCCAGCGCCTTTCGCATTTGCCGGACCGTAGCTCGCTCGAGTGTCATCACGAAAGGCAAAACTTCCTGCGGCCTTAGTTTAAGTTTGTAACTTTGCGCCAGCCAGCGCACTTCTTCTTCGGTATGCCGCATTTGCCATATCTCCGATATGTTAACGCCGATGCGGCCGAAGGTCCGGCCGATATCGCCGACTATGCCGGCGCGATCCCTAACGACTAAACGGAGGTAAAAAGAACCGTCGATTTCATCGTCGGACTGAATTTTCAAAGTTCCCGGCGGGATCAGACTGGGGGCGCCGGAAAACTTACGCCCGCCGCGTGCCAATTCACAAACGTCGCCGAGCACCGCCACGGCGGTGGGCCCTCCACCCGCCCCTGGACCGACGAGAACATAATCGCAGTCACGCTCGCCGCGACCGCCGCTACTGCTCCTGCCGGCAAAACAGACCGCATTTGTCGCGCCGTCAATACTCGCTAGAATATTGTCTCGCGGCACCAAGACTGGAGAAACGAAGGCTTGCACGGACTGGCCGTTTCGTCGGGCCACGGCAAGCTGTTTGATCGTGCTCGGACCGATTCTCTGGGCGTAGCGAAAATCCACCGCGTGAATCTCTTCAATGCCTTTTCGCCAAATCGTGCCCGGTTGGATTTGCAACCCAAACGCGACGAATAAAAGCAGTAGCAACTTGGCTTCGGCGTCACTGCCGTTTACATCAGACGCCGGATTAGTTTCGGCGTAACCCTTTTGCTGCGCTTCCCGCAACGCTTCGGCGTACGCTTTCCCGCCCTTTTCCATTTGCGAGAGGATGTAATTGCAAGTGCCGTTGACGATGCCGAAGACCGCTTCCGGTGTCTCCACGGCGAAACTTTCGCTCAAAGAGCGAATGACCGGGATACCCCCGCCGACGCAGGCTTCAAACCGGAGTTGCTGGCCGCTCTTTTGCGCCGCCGCCCAGATCTCTTTGCCGTAGCGCGCCAAGACGGCCTTGTCAGAGGTTACGACGGATTTGCCGTTGCGGAAAGCCCGCAGCAAATAATCTCTGAACACCGGCAATTGCGCTGGGCTCTGAAATCCCAGCGCTTCGATCACGATGTCGACGCTTGGATCGTCCAGCACATGCTCAGCTTTATTGGTAAAAAGCGCGGGCCGCTTCGAGAACCATTTTTTGCGCTTAGGACTGCGCGTATAGATTTTTCTGATAACGAGATCGACGTCGGCGCCCACTTGGCCCTTGAGGTCGTGAAACAAAATGTCCTGGATCGCTTCGCCGACGACTCCCGAACCCAGCAAACCGATGCCGATCTTGCGACGTTTGTTCACGGGTGCCAATACCAAAATCCGAAATCCGAATATCGAAATTCGAAACAAACCCAATGACCTAAATCCTAACTACGAAATCCAAAACGAATTTGTTTGGAACATTCTGATTTTTGAACATTTGAAATTGTTTCGAATTTCGGATTTCGAGATTCGAATTTTTTCCCTCCCTCCCCTCATTCCGTTGCGCCTTTGCGCGAGTCATAAACGGTGCTCGTGGTCTTTGTGACGGCCAATATGGACAAGAGTGTGAAGGAATATATGAGCGCCGCCGGCTAGTCCAGTAATTTGCCCAACGCCCGCTTGATGTTGCGCACCGCCTGCTTGGTGCGATGCTCGTTTTCAATTAGCGCGAAGCGCACATGCTCGTCGCCGTACTGGCCGAAGCCGATGCCCGGCGAGACCGCCACCTTCGCTTCTTGCAAAAGATATTTCGAAAATTCAATGGAACCCATTTTTTTCGCCGGCTCGGGAATCTCGGCCCAGACGAACATGGTGCCTTTGGGTTTATTTATTTTCCAGCCCGCGCGGTCCAGGCCGTCGATCAGGGAGTCGCGCCGTTTTTGGTACATGAGGCGGATCTCTTCTACGCACTCCTGCGGGCCGTTGAGCGCCTGGATCGCGGCGATCTGCACCGGTTGAAAGATCCCATAGTCGAGATAACTCTTGATGCGCGCCAGAGCATGAATAACGTTTTTATTGCCCACGGCGAATCCGACCCGCCAGCCGGGCATATTATAGCTCTTCGAAAGCGAGAAAAATTCCACGCCGACATCCTTGGCGCCCGCTACCTGCAGAAAACTCGGCGCCTGGTAGCCGTCGAAGGTCAGATCGGCGTAGGCGAAATCATGGACGACGATAAAACCATGCTCCCGCGCCGCGCGCACCACGCGCTCGAAGAAATCCAACTCGACGACTTCCGTCGTCGGGTTATGCGGAAAACTGATGATCAGCATCTTGGGCTTCGGCCAGGTCTGCTTGATCGCCTCTTCGAGGTGGGCGAAGAAAGCCTCGCTGGTCGTCAGCGGCAGGCAACGCAGATCGCCGCCGGCCAGGATCACGGCGAATTGGTGGATCGGATAAGTAGGGCTCGGGCATAAGACCACGTCACCGGGGTCGATGGTGGCCCAGGCGAGATGCGACAGGCCTTCCTTGGCGCCGATGGTGACGATGGCTTCAGCGTCGGGATCGACATCGACCCGATAGCGGCGCTTGTACCAGTCGCAAATCGCAACGCGCAATTTATATATGCCGCGCGATACGGAGTAGCGGTGGTTTTGCGGCTTGGCCGCGGCTTCAACCAGCTTGGCCACCACGTGGGGCGGCGTCGGCAGGTCAGGGTTGCCCATGCCGAAATCGACGATATCCTCGCCCCGGTGGCGCGCCTCCATCTTCATGCCGTCGATGATGCTGAAAACGTAGGGTGGGAGCCTCTTGATCCGCTGGAATTCCACGCGCCGCTACCTTTACCTTTCTAAAACAACGATATTTTTCAAAACTATAAGGCATGATGGCAATTCCTGCAACTATGTCTTCGCCGCTGTAGGCTCCCCACCTCCCTTCGACGTTGCTCAGGGCATGCTTTCCTCCCCCGCTTGGAGACTATGCCGCAATGCGTGCAATTCCGAGAATGTCATGCTGAGCGACGCGAAGCATCTCGCATTTTCAAGGTGTCACGAAGACGAGATTCTTCGGCTGCGCCTCAGAATGACATTACGACACAGTCTGGCGTCGCGGGGGAGGATACAGGAGGGGGATTGAACGGGAGCGCAGCGAAACTCCCATATACGAATGACCAAGATCAAAAAAATTCTCGCGCCGGCGGATATGTCGGAACTTTCGACCTCGGGGCTGCGCTACGCATTGGACCTGGCGGAGTGGCAGCAGAGCGAGGTCGTTGTTTATCATATCATCACCGTCGAGGAGACCCCATTTCCGCAAGGCAAGGAAGATTGGGTCGCGACGCAAGCCGAACACCCAAAACTCAAAAAAATTCTGGAACAGCGCCGCAAGCGGCTCGATGCTTATGTGCGTGAGAATTTCCCCAATCAGCTCGCCAACGGCAAAGTGCGCCAGGAGGTTGGCATCGGCACGCCTTATAAAGCGATCGTTGACGCCGCCGTGGCTGAAGGCGTGGACCTGATCGTCATGTCCACCCATGGCCGCACCGGCCTCGCGCATATGCTCATCGGCAGCGTCACGGAAAGAGTCTTGCGCCGCGCCCCCTGCCCTGTCCTCGCCGTCCCGCCGCCGATGAAAGCGAAACGGGCGCCCAAACATACCTCCTGAATTCCAATTTAACCACAAAGGGCCTAGCGCGGCAGAGCCGCAACCAAAATTGAGCCAGGAGGGAAAAAAATATTCACCACGAAGGCACGAAGTTCACGAAGTTTAAGAGTATAAATATCTGAACCCTTCGCGGCCTTCGTGAACTTCGTGGTGAGACGGAGTCAACCCGTCCGGTTTTTATCCGTCTCTGACGACACTTCCAGCGCTCGTGCGCACGAGGGCCGCCCTCGCCGGGTCGCGAATGATCCCTCTTGGGTCCGTGCCCGCCCGCGCCGCCTGTATGGCCTCGCGCAAGATTCTGCGGAACATAATCACACCCTTGTCCGAAGTGACCAGATGCTCTAGACCATGCAGCGCGATGGGCCCCTGGCCCTCGACAGCTTCTTTGTCGTCGGGGTGACGTTGCGTGTATTCGTAACTCACATCTCGGCGTCCGCCTGGCGCCAATTGCTCGCGGCCGCTCAGTTGATCCTGCCCGTCTTCGGGCAGCCAACGGATGCTCGCCCCCAATTGATGGGTATCGTCGATGGGCACGCAGTAGGTTACCGCATGGACGCGTGACGTTTTGGGCTCATCGGTATAGACGAGATGAACGTTGAGCGGCATGAGCATTTCCCAGATAAGCTCCCACCATTTGCCGTTGGGCAGCTTGCGCGTAAGCACGAAGCGCATGCCCATTTCGGTTTCTTCATACTTTAGCTCCTGGGGATCGATGCCGTAAGCCTGTGACGGAAACTGGGGTTTGCTGTGCAGCGTGTGCAGCCAAAAAGTATGCAGTGCGTCCATCAGGTTTTCTTCGGCCTGGAGCCAATTGCAGTTAACCGGCCCGCCCACCCGCGGCCCCATGCGCGCCTTCAACATGCCGCCATCATTGCGCCAGATGTCATAGATCGGAAACTCGGGAATCTTTTCCGGCGGTCCCATGTACGCGAAGAGCAAGCCGCTGAATTCGCGCACCGGATAACAGGGGTGTTGAAGCTGTTTGAGGAAGGGGTTGTTGGACGGTTCCAGAGGCATATCGAGAATGTTGCCTTCGATGTCGTAGAGCCAGCCGTGATAGCAGCATCTCAGCCCGCGCTCTTCCACCTTGCCGTACTCCAACGAAGCGCCGCGGTGGCTGCAACGAAAAAAGAGCAACCCCGCCCTACCCCGGCCGTCGCGAAACGCGACCAATTCCTCGCCGAGAACCAGCACGCGCTTGGGCAAGTCGGTTAGCTCCGCAGACAGACACACCGGCTGCCAGTAGCGGCGCATCAGCTCGCCGCAAGGCGTCCCCGGGCCCACCCGAGTCAGCTCGGGATCGGGCTCCGGAACTCTTAAGCCATAGGCGCTCTTCATTGGGTTTCCTCCCGCATAATTAATTCGATGGGCTGTGGCCGAGGGAATCACAAGTAACATACATCTCCCGGATTCCCGTTGCCAAGCCGTCAACCGGTTTCTTACACAGCGTTTCGACATTTGATAATGCCGGCGATAATCCATATGGTATGGATAACGAAATTTCCGAAACGACTATGAAGCTTCACTCGAAGAAGAACGACATGCGCAGACATGTGGGCGAAATGGAGTGTTGGAGTGACGGAGTATTGGGTGTCGAACCCATCACTCCACCACTCCAAGACTCCAATGCTCCAGTCTCTGTGAGGCAATTGAGCGCACCCTTCGACTATGCGCAGGGCAATCGGCGTAGGAGTGTTTTTCAGCAGCCTG
>DASWHT010000448.1:0-7935 GCA_036398075.1 Binatia bacterium
CTTCGGTGGTACGGTACCGTAAACGACGACCTTACCCTCCTTTTTGGCCGCCTCTACATTTGGCTGTTGGGCCAGCCCGTTGTTGGCTGCCAACAAAGTGACGCAGAAAACGGCCAAGACGGCTCGTACCGCTAGATGGAATTTCTTCATAAAAACCTCCTGATTGAAACGTAACCGAAACGCTATAAAGCCACCCCCGCAAAGTCAAGCTTGGCTCCTGATCCGCAAGAATGAGTAAATAATCAAGCCGCAAAGCCACGGGCCATCTCAATCACCCGCCGGCGCGCATCCTGGGTACCGGTTGGGAGCAGAATGGGCAGATTCAATCCGCCCCTGATAAACGACTCCAACTGGTCGCGGCACTCGGCCGGAGTGCCGGCGACGGAATGCGCCAGCACGACATCGTCCGTGATGAATTTCTTCGCGGCGTCCCAGTCGCGTTTTGCCACCGCCGCGGCTAGCCCCTCTTGATCCACATTGCCGCCCCCTAAGCGAATGTTCTCGGCGTGATGAACGTTGCGAAAAACATAGGCCAGAAACATCTTGTTGGCTTCCATAGCTTCCCGGGGATCGTTCGACACGGATGCGGTGACAAACCCGGCCACGTCGCACTGTGACAACGACTTGCCGCCCTTCGCCGCGCCTTTTTTGATCTCCACGACGCACCGCGCGATGTAACCGGGCGAGCAGCCACCGGACAAGAGCACGCCGTCGCCGATCTCGCCGCCCAGTTGCAGCATACGCGGTCGCACCGCCGTCAGATACATGGGAACCGGTCTTTCAGGAAAAAATCCCATCTTCGCGCCATTCACCTGAAAGATTTCACCCTTGAAATCGACCGTCTCCCCTTTCAGATACCGGCGCAAGATTTCGACGTACTCGCGCATCGTCTTCAGCGGATGGGGCGACTCCATGCCGGCTTCTTTCAAAGCCGCGGCATTGCCCGTTCCCGGACTGGCAATTACGCGCCCGCGGGCAAATTCCTCCATGGTCGCGATAGCCATCGCGGTGATGATCGGGTTGCGCGAGTAAGGGCTCATGGGCGCGGCAGCGACTTTGATCTTTTTCGTTGACGCAAGTAGCGCCATGGAAGTGACCAGTGAATCGCGAAAGCAGACATGATCCGACATCCAGAGCGACTCCATGCCCGCGTCATCCGCCAATCGAGCCAGCTCGATCATTTCTTGAATCGAATAGAAGCCATCGAAACAGAGCCCGACACGCATGCTAATCCTCACTATTGATTGATAAACATTCTTCGGACGCACCCTTCGACGGGCTCAGGGTGAACGGAACCGAGAATTAGGCGACTGTCCTGATATCCGTTCATGCTGAGTCCTTCGACGACGCTCAGGACAGGCTTGTCGAAGCATCGAATCCATTTTTCAAAATCCCTTCTAATTGCTCAGACCTCACACCCCCCAGCCCCATCTTTTCAAGCGTCAGACCTTCGCTTCGAAAGTCGATACCCAGCGCCACCGAAGCGAGCGCAATCAGCGCGTCCATCACGGGAGTTTTCACTTCCATCAATCTGCCGATCTCTACCATCGGCACTAATCCATAGCCCACGTCTTCTTTAATGTAACGATGATCGAGCGTTGCCGGTGATTTGATCGTGCGATTAGGTTCGCTCTCATTGATGGCGCGATAAACTGAGCCGCTGGCCCTGGCGTCGACCGAGGTGAGCCCGGCTTGATAAAAGATATCGATAAACCGCAGAGGGTTCAGTCCTAGACGATTGACAATCTCCAATCGCTCTTCATCGACCTCCTCGATCCACGCCGCAATTGTTGGAGTGATTCCTTCACGGTAGTAGTAAAAATCGCCGCCGGTTTTTTCGATCCAGCCGGCGTTTCCAAGCATGCCCGCCGGATGCATGATCGCGTTGATGTTCGAGAAGCCCGTTTCCATGACGTTCGCCGCGGCGACGATGTTGGGGAACACCGCGCCAACCTCTCTGACCAGTTCCTCGCTATGCTTTCCGGGAAACGCCGCGCAGCGCAGGTTCGTCGTGCGCCGGTAAACTTCCACCCGCGCGGGCTCGGGCATCCGGCAAATGTACGTCAACGTCACGGTCTCACACAACCCAAAATCAATCTTGCAACCGAACGAGCGCAGCAGCTGCGCAAAATGGAGCGAACCACCGGTGTGGCCTGGATTCAGCAGGATGATCTGGCCGTCGCTCAAGTACCGCGCAATGCTTTTGGCGAGGTATTCGTGGGCCACGGCGGGCGCGGCGACGATGATCAAATCCGCGCCGGTGACTACCGGTATGATCAGGGGGCTGACAAAATACAGCCCGGCAAACTTTTCAGCACCGGCCTCAACGAGGGTAATCCCGCCGCGCTTCATGATCGGCAGCAAGGTCTTGTCAGTGCGCGAAAACAGCCGTACCTCGAAGCCGCGCAGGGTTAAATCCGCCGCCGCCGCGCAACCGCCGTTGCCAGCGCCCAATATCGCGATTTTCTTTATGGCCATGGGATTTATTAGATCGTCTGCGCCGCTGGCGAAGCGCTAAAAACGTTTCGGGTCGCGGGTTTCGCGTTTCGGGTTGAACTCGAAACTCGGAACTCGAAACACGAAACTGCCTTAGTTCTAGTCAAGACGGTAGTGCTTGAGCTTATCTTCGTCCAATTCAATGCCGAGACCGGGTTTCGACGATACAATAACGTCGCCGTTGTCGAACGCGAAGGGCTCTGTGATGATATCGTCGGAGTAATAAATGCCCGCGATGCCCTTCTTGGATTGTTCCTTGGGCGTCGAAACCGGCACGACGCAGCCATAGGTCACCACCCCCGTCGACGCCGCCAAGTGAATGTTCGCCGCGTTGCCGACGCCGGTCTCCACCGAACCGTTCACATTGCAGGGCAAGCCGGCCGCCTGGGCGACGGCGGCGACTTGCTTAGCTTTGAACAGGCCACCCGGCTTGGTGGTGTAGATCGAGATTACGTCCGCGGCGTTCTTCCGCGCGATCTCTAGAACGTCCTGCGGCGTCCACGCGCTCTCGTCGGCCATGACCGGCGTATCTACGCGGCGCGCGACCTCGGCCATCCGGTCGATGCCTTCCACCGGCTGTTCCATATATAACAGATCAAATTCAGCCATCGCCCTGATGACCTGCACGGCAAGCTTGGGCGTGGGATAGCCCTGATTGGCGTCGACGCAAATTTTAGTATCCGGGCCCACGGCGGCGCGAATGCGCTCGACAAGGGCTATATCGCGCTGCGGCTCCACGCCGCCCTTGAGCTTGATGGTTTTTACGCCTTCGGCCGTAGCTAGCCGGGCCTCATCGACAGCTTTTTCAATCTCCATCAACCCAAGACTATGGGCGATGGGAATCCGCTCGCGGAAAAGACCGCCGAGCAATTGATACGCCGGCACGCTCAACGCCTTGCCGACCACGTCATAAAGCGCCGCGTCGATGGCGGCCTTGCAGTAGGGATAACCTTTCACCGCCCCGTCCATCAGCGCGTGAATGGTTTCGAAGCGCCGCGGGTCTTGGCCCCTCAACGCGGGGGCCAAAATATCGTTGATAATATGCACCGCCGTCTGCGGCGTCTCGCCGAAGTACTTGCCGTGGTCGCCGCCCCAGTCTTTGAGCACCGGCGCTTCGCCCAGCCCCACAAGATCCTGGTCCGTGTACAATTTGACGATCACGTAGACGCCAATGGGCGTCGTCAGACTCGCCCATTGGTGGACGCGGCGAGTCGGCAGGCGGATAGGAATCGTTTCTATTTTGATAATCTTCATTTTGAGTCAGCCAACCATTGCTCCCGGTCGTAGTTCATAGTTCGAAGACAAGACTCTCTTAAACCCTCTCCCGTCTCGGGAGAGGGAAGGGTGAGGGCAATGTGCATGATGCTTCAAAAGAATCAGCCTACCCTCAGCAAGGTGTCCGTTGGTGTTTGATCCGACAACAGTTCACAACCTGATTCTGACACTGCGAACATGTCTTTGTTCTGCATGCCGAACCGTTCTGGGATGTAAACCAGGGGCTCAAAAGCCCCGACCATTCCGGCTTCGACAATCTCGTTACCGTAACGGCCCATGTAAGGTTCTTCATGAAGGTGCAGGCCGATGCCGTGGGCGACGAAGCTGATCGGCTCGAAACCGAGGGCGCTGAATTTTTCGAGAAACTTGCGGTAGATTTCCGGGCAGCTGGCGCCCGGTTTGATCAAATCCATCACGAGATATTTGCAGTCGATCAAATTCGCCCAGATTTTTTTCTCTTCCACCGTGGCGTCCCCGACCACCGCCGTGCGGCAGACGCCGGCGAGATAGCCGCTTTTCTGACCGAAAATTTCCATGCGAATCAAATCGCCGCGCTGTAGTTTACGCCCAGTGGGCCCGACATTGGGGAACTGGCTGCGCTCCCCTGATGCGATGATCATGAGCTTATAGCTTTCCGCGCCGCCCGCAAAAAGCGCCGTTAGCAAACGGCCGGCAAGCTCCTTCTCGCTCATGCCAATCTTCGCCGAACGCAGGGTATCGCCGACGGCTTTGTCAGTCAGCTTGCTAAGCGCGCGCAACAAAGCCAGCTCATGGGGAGTCTTAATCTGCCGCGCTTTGTTGAAGATCGGATCGGCGGCGACCCAGTGAACGCCGGGCAAGTTTCTTTGCAGCGTCGCGAAATCCTTGGCCGGCAGAAAGTCCTTTTCGATGGCAACCTGACTCCGGTCGAGCGTTAAATCCTTCAGCGCTTCGGCAACCTTGTCCATCGGATCGTCGGTGAATTCCCGGTATATCCTGAGATCGTCGATGCCAGCGTGGGCCTTGACCGTGGTCGCCTCCATGTCGATGGCGATCATCGCCATGTGTCCATCGGCTGTAAGAATGCAAGCCGCATGGCGCCAGCGCATCAGCGACTGCGAAGGAACGACGAACCCGGAGACATACGTCACGTTTTCAGGGGAGATCGCAATGATGGCGTCGAGGCCTTCGCCGGAAATGCGTTTGGATAAACGAATGATGACTTCTTGGTCCATGCAATTTTCATTGGCGAGAATATAGATTGGCGCCGAGGGCGTCAAGCATTCCGCCGCCGCCCTGATCCGTCGATAAGGGGCGTTTGCTTCGTTGTCTCGACGGCCAGGTCAATCGAATAGATACGACCTTACGCACGGATTATGGCGCAGCGATATTGAGATGGAAGGCTACGGAAGTCATGTACCTCCGGCAGAGCCGGAGGCTTGACTCGTGATCAGCCGAAGGCCGTCTGGCCAGCTTGCGCTGGCATTTCCACGGCTCTTCACTATTACTTCCTCTCCCTCTGGGAGAGGACTGAGGTGAGGGGTGAATCTTTCCTGGTCATCACGGCCCTCACCCTTCCCTCTCCCAAAGGGCGAGGGTGGGATCTATCAACTGTCTTGGTGCCATGAGTCAATTTCGGCTCCACGCGCAAACTGTGAGAATTGACAACTCCCGCAACTGTCAAACTCGAAGGGCCCGCAGCAGAGCTGGGGGGGGTACCCACGTTAATCAAAATCCTGCGAAATGCTCCGCTCGCACTTTTTGCGCCGCCACGGCTTTGCCGACACGCCTTAAATCGGCGATGAATTGAACCGAGTCGAGCTGCTGGACGTTTTCCGGCTTGATGTCTTTGAGGCCAAGCGCCGCCAGTCCTTCGCTCGTCAGCTCGGCGTTGTATCGAACATACGTGAAAAGTTTCGGCGCAACCGGGCCGCGCCTGCCGATCATATCGCCGATCTCCCGGTCCAATTCATCACCGGCGAGGCATTTTCCGAAAGTCCGGCAGAGAAAATCTTGCTCGTTGAGGGCGGCAAACATGAGAGCCGACGGGATCGAGCTCGCGTTATAGAGCAAATTCATCTCTTCCGGTTTCAGATCCTTGTTCGCAACGGGGCTCGTGCCTGTTCCGATGGAGACGATCAACATCTTTTCCTCGCCCACCTGCCAATTGAGATTATACGGCTCCACCGTTGCCATGAGAAAAGCTTGGAACGAAGGATTGTTGTACATCGTGACGCCGCCGTCGACAAAGATGAAATCCTTCGCTCCCACTCTTACCGCCTCGGGTGGAAAATAGGTGGGGGCGGCGGTGCTGGCGCGAATTAACTGCCACAGCGGCAAATTCAAGTTGCAGTCTGCCCTCCTCAGGTCGTTATATTTCGCCGCGGGATTATTCGACACAGGCCAGGGAGAGTCCGTGCTTGCGTTTCTCATCACGAGCATGAGCAACGTGCGTAATCGGTCGCTGCCGAGCGACGTCTCGGCGCCAAATTCATCCTTGAGCCGATCCGAGAGCTTCTCGTCTTCGAACCTGTAACGATGGCGTCTCAAAAGCGACGCCTTGTCGAACATCTCCTTGCCGTTTTCCAGATAGAAGTTGCGGATACGCTCGGCGGTCATACCCCAGGAAAGACAGGCGGCGATAATCCCTCCGGTGCTCGTGCCGGCAAAGAAATCGAAGTAATCGGCGAGGACAAAATTCTTTCCGCCCCCGGATCGCTCGCGGAGAATGTCTTCCAGCTTGGCGAGAATCTCCACGGACAGCATGCCGCGGATGCCTCCGCCGTCGAGGCCGAGGATTTTCTTGGGGCCATGTGCCTGGATCTTTTCTGTCAAGCTCATAATCGCGTCTTCTACCAGAGCTTGGTGGTATCGAGAACGTAAACCCGGCCCGCGTATTTCTGCACGGTCTCGTACATGTGCTGTGTCCCGCCAACGCCGTCGCCGCCCTTGCGGTTCCACAAGCAAATAAAGCGCACTTTATCGGGTCCCCAGGAAAGCGATGTGTAGAGTTGCCAGAGATTGTTGCGCGCGTACGGATTGGTGTCTTTCGGCGTCGGACCGAGCTCATCGGGCATCACGTAAGTGCGCGTCTTATCATTGGACTTTACTTTGAAATAGCGCTCCACCCAATTATCTCCGGCCAGGGCGACTGACTTTTGCAGAAAGGTTGGCTCGTCGAAGGGAAGACGCAAATCGAGACGCGCGCCGCGCTCCAAACACGCTTCGGCAAACAGCAAATCGCCGCCACAGGCGCCGCCGCAGAAAGCCAGGTCATCGGGGCCAGCTTTGAGCTCATCCAGCTTCGCGGCGATGGCTTTGGCGGCAATCGCCTCCTTATCGGCCGGGAAACGCGGATCCTTACGATCCGGCGCGTCGATCATATGACCGCTAAAGAGAAACACCTGTCGCGGAGTCCAGGACTTTTCGGGAGGGTTGATTCGCTTCAAATTGCGCTCAACGACTTCGAGGCCGCACTGAACTTCCGCCGGGCGAAAGCCCAGGTCTTTGAGCAGTTGAAGCTGGTCACGGGAAGAAGTGAGTTTAAACCAATCCTTGTCGGCCACCGCAACCGCCGCTTTGTAGGCGTCGTCCACCGCATCTTGCGTATTCACCAGAACTTCAAGCTCCGCCAGGGTGACCCGCGCCCAATAGTCCTTTATGTCCTTCTCCAGCGCGCCGCGCACCGCCCAGCGAACGCCGCCTTCCATCTCTGCTCGCACGCCCGGCCGCTCTTCTTTGTTCGTCAGATCGGTTTGCAGGTACAATAATGTCACGGCATTGATGCCGGAGTAGTAATGCGTCGGGTCTTTCCGGCAGCCGGTGGCATACGCGTTGATCGACTCGCGCAACATGCCTTCCTCTTGGGCCGCGTCGCGCCGCATTGCTTCGGTTGTTTTGCCGGCCCCGCGCCAAAGTTCGACCCAGGCGTCTTTCTCAATGCGCCCGAGCAACGCCCAGCTTTCGGCATCCTCGGGAAAATCTTTGAGCAAGTCCTCCACCCACTCTCTTGCCTCGTCATGCTCTTTCAAACGACCCAGGAGCAACCCTTTCTGACGCCGGCTTTCCAAGTCCCTGGGGCGTATCGCGAGCGCATTTTCGTACTGTGTGAGGGCAAACTTGAACTGTCCCAGAGACAAAAGTGCCTTGCCGGCCGTGCGGTACGCTTCGATCCGAAAGACTCTG
>DASWHT010000449.1:0-6071 GCA_036398075.1 Binatia bacterium
CGGGAAGAAATCCCCAAACATTCAGCGGCCTCTTTGCCGCCAAAGCGGTGGCGCGCTCGTCGCCGCCAAATTCGATTTCATTCACCGGCTCGCGCCACAATGACGCGAAGACAAAACCGAAGAGGAAGTTCAGGATCCCGAGCCCGGCCAGAGCGCCGCGCCAACCGATCAGTAAAACCAGGGGTGGCGCTAACAACGCCGTGACAAATCCTCCCGCCGGAACCCCCGTCTGCTTGATACCCATGGCGGTGGCGCGCTCGTCGCGGTAAAACCACGCCATTACACCTTTGGTGGATGCCGGATTGAGAAAGCTATAACCCAGGCCGGCGAGAAAAAAACTGGCGAAGGCCCAGGCAAACGACGGCGCAAAAGCCGCCGACGCCGTGCACAGGCCGACAAAAACATGCCCTTGCAAGGTCGTCTTGCACACGCCCCAGCGGTCGGCGAGCCAACCGGCGCCGAAGGAAGCGCCGGTCATCGCCAAATAGAACGCCGAGAAAAATAAACCCACCTGGGCTCGACTGAGCCCAAGCTCGTCTTGGTAGAACGGCGCCAGCGTGTTGATGCCGTATTGCGCCGACGCGCCGATGACATGGGAAACGCTGACGAGAGCCAGAATGGCCCAGCGAAAAGCGTCGCGCCCTCGCCTGGAGTCAGTCATCCTGTAAAATCGCGATCAATCGAAAACCGTCTGGGCATACGACGCGACGTCGATAAACGCTTCGATGACGCTGGGGCCGTTGTGGGCGATGGCCCAATCGAGGGCGCTGCGAAATTCATCCGGCGTTTTTGCCGGACGGCATGGCACGCCGAAATAATGCGGCGGCGATTCCGGCGGCTTTCCCAAAAAAACTCCGGACAGCGGATAATTTCTGCGCTCCTGTTTCACTTTCATCAAGCCGAGCCAGCCGTCGTTGAGCACGATGGTCGGCACCGCCAGATTCAAGCGCCGCGCCAGCGCCAATTCTCCGGCGGTCATCTGAAAACCGCCGTCGCCGACGATGCAGGCGACGTTACGCTCCGGGCTGACAAGTTTCGCGGCAAAAGCGGCGGGCATGCCGTAACCCATGGACGACCAGCCATTGGTCGCCAGTAAAGTTTTCGGCACATCGGTGCGCCATTGGCTGGCAATCTGGTGCGTATGCGCGCCCACGTCGTAAGCCAAGACGGCGTCCGCCGGCAATTTCTCGCGCAGAACATCCAGAGCTTCCTGCGCCGCGAAGCCGTCGCAGGCCGGGCGCAGCGCGCGCTCAAACGCTTGACGGTGCTGAGCGAATTCTTCCGATGCCCAATGGTTTTCCACTGGACTTAACATACCCAACGCCGCCACTGCCCGATCGAAGTCGCATGCTTTGTTCCAAAGGAAACTCAAGCCTTCGCCCGGCTCAGCGGCTTCGGTGCTGACGTGGATAATCGAAACACCCCTTTTCACCCATTCTTCATAGTTGATTTCGATGGGATCAAAACCCACCGCGATGATTAGATCGGCCCTGTCTAAAAACGCCTTTACATCCGTGCGCCGCGCCCGGCCGATGACACCGGCAAAGTTCGCATGACTCTCCGGCAGAAAGCCTTTGACATGGAGCGTTGTCACAAAGGGAATATTTTGTCTCTCGATGAATTGCAAAAGCTTTTGCGCCCCGTGGCTCCGCGTAAAAGTCAGCCCCGTTATTACCAATGGACGGGAGGCATTCTTCAGCGCCGCGGAAACCGCCTGCGCCACTTCGCTGGAAAGATCGGGAAGCGTGACCGCGGCCTGCGCGCTTCCAGCGAATTCCATCGCACTGGCCGCAGCAATGTCCTCGGGCAAATCTAGGTGCACCGGACCCGGTGGTTCTTCGGTCGCCAGCGCCAGCGCCTCAGCTAGACGTTCGCCGACGCGGCCATGGCGCAGGGAGAAAGTCGCCTTGGTTAGCGGCCGGAACAGCGCGTTGTGATCGATGCGCATTTGAATGCGCCGCTCAAGCCACGGCGACGCCACATTGCAAGTGATCGCGAGAACTGGCGCGCGGTCGAGCCATGCCGAGCCGACGCCGGTGGTGAGATTGGTAGCGCCTGGTCCCACTGTGGAGACACAGACGCCGGGCACGCCGGTCAAATACCCTACCGCTGATGCCATGAAACCTGCCGAAGTCTCGCTGGCGGTGAGAACAAATTGAACGGCGCTTTCGCGCAGCGCTTCGATGAGCGGCAGCACCGGCCCGCTCGGGACGCCAAACACCCAGCGCACGCCGGCCTGTTTCAGCATGCGGACGATAAGTTCGCTATTGTTCATCGCGAGGTCCGTTTCAATCGCGTTTTACCTTGGCGTTCTTGGCGTCTTGGCGCGAGTATGATTCAGAGAGTTTTTCGCGCAAAGGCGCAAAGGCCGCAAAGTTAAGAAACCTATCGCGGCTAGTTGCCGATACGCACGGGGTCAATCACATCGCGGATCGCGCGGATAATAGACAGCGCCGTCAACTTGCCGGTTTTCGGATTCTCACTGGGCACGTTCTCGATGTGCACATGCAGCCTGCCGAATTCACCCTCGACGTCGATGTCATGGCAGTTGCGCGCCAGACCGGGAACAGCCAGGATGCGCACCCGGGTTTGGTCCGGCCCGATACCCGCCAGGCTGACGGCGGCGGTAACGTTTACGTTGGCGGGAAATCCCCGGCATGCCGCGCGGGCCGATCCTGAGAAAATTTCCCTTTCCTCCGTAAGTCCAAGCAGTGAGATACCGCGTTCCATTAGATAGGGAGCGCCTTCGAGCCCGTTGGGCGGTTTGCGGGTAGTGTGCGTGACATGCGTGATCTGGCCCACGGACGCCGACTTGATGCCGTCCAATCCGGCGATGGCGCCGGATGGGCAGTACAGGCGACAGCCCGTCTGGCGCGATTTCTCGATGATCTCCGGATGATCGAGCAGAGCGCCGACGCTGATGACCATCAATTCTTTTTTAGCGGCGAAGACTTTTTCCGCCAGCTCGGGCACGACGCTCCCGCCGGCGGCTTCGATAATCAAATCTGCAGCGGCAATTAATTCAGGCAATGGAAGATAAGGCGGCGGCGAATCAAACAGTGACAAAAACGCCCGCGCGCTTTTCTCCGTCCGGCTGGCGACGCCGGCGATACGCACGGCAAGCTGGCCGCTCGCCGACGCGTGTAACAGCGCTTTGCCGATGGCGCCGCAACCGAATATGCCAATCGAATTCACCACGACAATCTCCGCTCTTTATCCTTTATACGCGATACGATCAGTGTCTATCTAGCTTGAACCGTTTCGCGCTGTCAATGAACAGCTCCGCGTGTGCAGCGAAAAATATTGCCTCCCGGCCTCTCTCCCCCGCCTCGAAATGTGATATGTTACGAGTCGCGGTGGGAATGGCCGTCCTATCTCTGTTTGGCTTCACTATTCACTTCTTGCAAGAACAGCGGCGGTCAGCCGGAGTCGGCGACGGCAAGAAGACATGAAGCTGCGCTCTTATCTTATCGCCCTCGTCGTTGTCAGCGTCCTGCCGGTGGTGATCTTCGCCGGCGTAATGACATACCGAGCGTACCAACAGCAACGGGATATTCTCGCTCGCGGCATGATTGAGAGGGCCCGCGCTATTTCAGCCGCGCTGGATCGCGAGTTCCTGATCTCCATCCAGAGCTTGAAGGTTCTCGCGGCGTCAACTCATCTCGACAAAGGACAACTAGCGGAGTTCTACGGCGATATGAAAGGGGCGCTTGCCGCGTACAGCCGTGCCTGGCAAAACATAACGCTATTGGATTCATCCGGACAGCAACTGATTAACCTCCGGCGCCCCTTCGGCTCGCCTCTACCGCGCACCGGCAACCCCGAAGCCATCGAGCAAGTTCGGCAGAGCAAGGAGGCTGCTATTGCAAACCTTTCTCCGGGGCCGGTTACCGGCGCGCCTGGCATCGTCGTGCATGTACCGGTTCTTAAGGATGGCCAGGTAAAATATTTTCTGAATGTCGTTTTTTATCCCGCCCCTCTGACGGATCTTCTTTTGCAACAGAAACTCCCCTCGGGCTGGATCGCCACGATAATCGACAGGAACCATTTCATCGTAGCGAGGACTCACGACTTCGAGAAGTTCTTCGGCAAACCCGCGCCCTCAACGTTTGCCGCTCAGGCCGAGCAATACCAGGAAGCTAGCTGGCGCGGGACGACACTCGACGGATCGGCGGTTGTCTCGGCGCTTTATCGTTCTGATTTCACCGGCTGGACCGTCGGAGTCGCTATTCCTCTGTCACTGCTCGAAGCTCCCGTGAGGCGCTCATTGATGATCCTTGCCGGCGGCGGCTCGTTACTTTTCCTTACCGGGATCGGCCTCGCTTTTTTGTTCGGCTCGCGAATTTCTCGGCCGATTGCCGCGCTCGCCGCAGCGGCAGCAGCTCTGGGAAAGGGCGAGACTCCACGATTTGACGCGTCGCCGATCATCGAAGTGAATCAGGCGGCACGAGCCATCGAGGACGCGGCCGCCAGTCGCGCCCGGGCGGAGCAAGACGCGCTGAAGAACTATGAACGTTTCCTGACCGTTGCACGGGCAACCAACGACGCGGTGTGGGACTGGGATCTAGCGACGAACTACGTTTGGTGGAATGAAGGCGTAAAAACGTTTTTCGGCTACTCGATCGAGGAAGTGGAACCCAATATCGCCTGGAGGCATCAACATATCCATCCTGAAGACCGGGACAAAGTTGTCTCAGGAGTTCACGCTCTTATCGACAGCGGTAAACAATTCTGGTCGGACGAGTACCGCTATCTCTGTGTCGATGGTTCTTACGCCTACGTCTTCGATCGTGGCTACGTCATCCGTGACGAACGTGGAGCGCCGGTGCGAATGATCGGGGCAATGTTAGACATTACGGAGCGTAAGCGGGCGGAAAATTTGCTCCGCTCCCTCAACGACGAGCTGGAGCGCAACGTCGCGCAGCGGACACAACAATTGGAAACAACCAACAAGGAGCTGGAATCGTTTTCGTACTCGGTGTCCCATGATTTGCGCGCGCCGCTGCGCGCCATCGACGGCTTCAGCCAGGCATTGTTGGAAGACTACGCGGATATACTGGATGAAGCGGGCAGAAAACATCTCCACAGGGTGCGCGAGGCCAGCCAGCGCATGGGAGAGCTTATCGACGATCTGTTGAACTTGTCGCGCGTCACCAGGAAGGAGCTGCGGTTGGAGACAGTTAACCTGGGCGAGATGGCAGAAAACATTGCGGCTGAACTTCAGCGCTCCCATCCAGAGCGCCAAGTAGCGTTTGCCAGCGCCGAGGGATTGCAAGCCAACGTGGACAGGGGGCTGATGCGCGTGGTTCTGGAGAATCTGATCGGCAACGCCTGGAAGTTTTCCGGCAAGCGCGCGGACGCAAAGATCGAATTCGGGTTGGTCAAAGACAACGGCAAATCCGCTTATTACCTGCGCGACAACGGCGCGGGTTTCGATATGGCCTACGCGGATAAATTGTTCGGCGCGTTTCAGCGGCTGCACGGGCAGAAGGAGTTTTCGGGCACGGGGATCGGTCTTGCCACGGTACAGCGCATCATTCACCGCCACGGCGGCAGTGTCTGGGCGGAAGGCAAGGTTAACGAAGGCGCGACGTTTTACTTCACGCTGTCAGACTAATGAACAGCAGGATCGTGAAAGTGAAATTCATCTCGAGGGTATCGTCACTGTGAACGTCGAGCCTTTGCCCGGCTCGCTTTCGAGCTCGATCTTGCCGCCGAGCCAATCGGTGAAATTTTTGACGATATAAAGCCCTAGCCCCAGCCCTTCGTAGGGTCTGGTTGCCGAAGTGTCCACCTGCTCGAACTTGTTGAAAATAGCGCCGTGCATCTCTTTGGCTATGCCGATTCCCGTATCCCTGACCTTGCACTCCACCCACGGCGCCGTTTCGTTGAATGCAGCCACTTCGCGGTTAGCCAAGTCGGATCCCGGGCGCTCCGGAGCCCCCGAGAGCACTCGTACGGACACTGTGACAGTTCCTTGGTCGGTGAACTTGACCGCGTTATCGACGAGGTTCCGCATAATCTGCTTGAGCTTGTCGCCATCGGTGACGATTTGTGTCGAGCCGGCCGAG
>DASWHT010000450.1:0-6235 GCA_036398075.1 Binatia bacterium
CGCTTCGGCCTCGCCACCATGTGCATCGGTGTCGGCCAAGGCATCGCCACGGTCGTCGAACGGATGAATTAGCGGCGATCCGCGCCCGGCGCGTGCTATACTCGCTTCATGGGTTCCTGCCCAAATTGAGCCAGAAGAGAAAAAAATATTCACCACGAAGGACCTAGCGCGGCAAAGCCGCAACCAAAGAGAAGACAGGATTTAGCCACAAAGAGCACAAAGGTCACAAATTATGGGACGGCTATAGCCGTCCCTTTCGATGATTTAAGCGCAACGTACGTGGTTCGACTAACTCACCATCCTGAGCAACGTCGAAGGACAAAGGTCGCAAAAATTTTATCTTGCCCGCTGCGCGCCCTATGTGTTCTTTGTGCCCTTTGTGGTTAACTTTCTTGAGTTCGTTCTTCGTGCCTTCGTGGTGAATCCCCTCTTCTCGCCAATTTGGCATCGGAGCATCAAAAATTTGTGCCAGCTACGAAGACGTTCAACCATAGCAGTATGCAGCGCCTGCAAAAGATCCTCGCCCACGCGGGCCTGGCGTCGCGCCGGGAGGCCGAGCAATGGATTGTTAAAGGGCGCGTGGCGGTCAACGGCGCCGTGGTGCGCGAGCTTGGCGTGCGCGCGGATCCGAAAAAGGACAGCATCAAAGTCGATGGCAAGCGCATCACACTCGCCGGCGCGCCGCGCTATCTTGCGCTGCACAAACCGCCGGGCGTAATTACCACGCTCGACGATCCCCGACACCGCCCCGACCTGACACAGTACCTGCGAAAGCTTGGTGAGAGGACGCGGGTCTACCCTGTGGGCAGGCTAGATTTTAATTCCTCGGGTTTACTCTTGCTCACCAACGACGGCGAGCTGGCGCAGCGCCTCATGCATCCGCGTTACGGCGTGAACAAAGTTTATCATGTGAAGCTCAGTTCCTGCCCCACGTCGGAGGATTGGGCACGGCTGCGCAGAGGAATTCGGCTCGAGGAGGGCGTTACCGCCCCTGCGCGCGGGCGAATTTTGCAGAAGTTAAAGAAAAACGCCTGGATTGAAATCGAGCTTCATGAGGGGCGCAAGCGCGAAGTGCGCCGCATGTTCCTTGCCTTGGGCTATTTCGTGGAAAAGCTTGTGCGCGTGCGCTTCGGCACGGTGTCTTTGGGACGGCTCGCTCCCGGCGAGCTACGCCCGCTTTCCGCGACGGAAGTACGCGAACTCAAACAATCCGTGGGTCTTGCTTAAAATAAAATGGTTCAAGTCGTTCAAGCCGTTCCAGTCGTTCAAAACGTAAATACAATTCCGAGGTTCGACGGCTTGAACGTTTTGAACGGCATTAATCACGCGCAAATGACTGCGCGCGTGATTAATGCTTTAAGCTGCAGAACTCCTCGTAGTCGATCAACTCATGAATCGTGGGGTGGTCGCCGCACAGCGGGCAGTTGGGGTCGCGGCGCAGCTTCAGGTCGTTGATCTCCATCGTCAACGTGTTGAAGCAGAGCAGCCGGCCGATCAGGCTGTCGCCCTTGCCGAGAATGATCTTGATCGCTTCCAAAGCTTCGATGGTTCCGATCAAACCCGGTAACACCCCAAGCACGCCCGCTTCGGCGCAGCTCGGCGCCATCTCGGCCGGCGGCGGCTCGGGATACAAGCAACGGTAGCAGGGGCCCTTGCCCGGATAAAATACCGTCGCCTGTCCTTCGAACTGAAAGATGCTGCCATGAACGTTGGGCTTGCCGGCGAGCACGCAAGCATCGTTGACTAGATAGCGCGTCGGGAAATTATCGCAGCCATCCACCACGAGATCATATTCCTTGAGGATCTCCATGATATTTTCCGAAGTGAGTTTTGCCTGATAGGGAATCACCTTCACGTCGGGGTTGAGGCCCTCGAGAGTTTTCTTTGCAGACTCAACCTTGGGCATGCCGACGCGATCGTTGGCATGGAGTATCTGCCGCTGCAAATTGGAAATATCGACGACGTCGTTGTCGATGATGCCGATGGTGCCAACTCCCGCGGCGGCCAGGTAATAGGCGGAGGGAGATCCCAGGCCGCCGGCCCCGACCATCAGCACTCTGGCCTGTAAAAGCTTCGCCTGGCCGTCCTCGCCGACTTCGGGCAGCAGAAAGTGACGGCTGTAGCGGATCAACTGCTCCGGTGTATACTGAAAATCTTGCACCCACTTGAATCCGCCGTTTTTCCAGGCATTGTAGCCGCCGGTCATGGAAGCGACGTTCTGGTAACCCATCTCCTTTAGCATCTTGCCTGCCAGCAGCGAACGGACGCCGCCCGCGCAGTAGGCGATGATCGGCGTGTTCTTATCCGGAATCGCCGTTTCGACTTTAATTTCAAGAAAACCGCGGGGTAGCGGAACGGCGCCTGCCAAATGGCCCTGGCGCCACTCATCGCTTTCCCGAACATCAAGTATTACATGAGATTTGCCGTTGTTGCTCAATAAATCATTTACCTGTTGCGCGCTGAGCTCGGGCACATCTTTGCGCGCCTCCGACATCAGCTCTTGAAACGACTTGGCCATGTTTCCTCCTGGACGACTGGGTCAGTCCATTCTTGGACCTTAGAGGTCCAAGTTAAAACCGGCCCGTGGGAAAGTCAAGATAACCTCCGGCACCTGATGGGCCACTTAAAAATACCGTTCCAGTCGTTCCAGCAGTTCCAAACGTTTCAGTAGTGTCCCCTCATCCCCAACACTTGGAACGACTGAAACCGTTGGAACGATTGGAACGGCATTAATTTCAATCACGAAATTAATGCCTCATGCGGCGGTTTCCCATTTGTTTACATCGACTTCCCATCCCTTGGTTTGAGAAAGGTCGAGGGCGTTGCCCTCGAGATCGCGGAAGCGGAACTCGGCGTATGGCCGCGTCGAGGGCCGGGGCGCAATCTTAAGCAGGTTATTCAATTCTGCCATCACCGCTTGCATTTCGTTGGTCAGAAAGCCGATGTGGTTGATGCCGTATTTGGCTTCATGTCCCTCCACCGGGCTATAGAAAGGATGAATCGCCAGATTGGTCTCGCCATCGCCGCAAAAGCGGTTGCCGAGGCCTTGCCGGCGCCGTTCGTAGCTGGAGGGCAGTTCTCGCAGCCCCAACACCTGCGTATAAAAGAGCAGCATGGTTTCCGGATCGAGGGCGTTGTAGGCGATGTGGCGCACGCGGGGAAACTGTATTTCTTTGCCTTTTGGGACGCCGAAGCCTTTGGTCGATAGGCTGACCGGGCGGCATTCGGGGTCATGGATGCGAATTTCGCCATGCTGCAAGTCGTTGGGCTCCTCAATGATCATGCCGCGCGGATTCAACTTGAAAAACCGGCCTTTGATTTCTTCCAGATCGTCCACCTCGAGGCCGATATGGTGTAAGCCGGTTTCCATCTGCATTTCGCCGAGGGCGGGACGCTTTTTGAAAAACGTCAGATTATAAAAACCGTCGGTGATAGTGATGTCGCCCGCCGCGGAGCGGCCTAGCTCCTCGGTGCCGAGAAAGCGGTGGTAGAAATCGACGAGCTTCTCAGGATTCTCACTTAGATAAGCGACATAGCGCAGCGTTGCCATAACAAATCCTCCTGAGAGAGATTGGGGTGATGGAGTAATGGAGTATTGGAGTGATGGGCAAAACCTAAATCTTTTTCCAAATTTTCAATCACTCCATCACTCAATTCTTATTTCGTCCCTAATATTCTGCGTAAACCACTCCAGGGGGAGCGGGTGGCCTAATCCCTTTGCCCGCGCCAGATTATAGGCGGTGGCGCCGACGGCCGCGAACTGTAGGCCCTGAGTGCCCTGGTTATTCAAGAACGTGATCTGCCGGTCGTTCGCCCGTCCGAGCCAGCGTCCGGCCATGATGTCCGGTATGCTGCCGATATTCGGATTGTCGACCTCATGATGCGGCGCGGCGGGAATTTTTTTCTTTTCCTCGGCGCTGCCGGCAATGAAGCCAAACATGCCGTCGCTGCCGGTGACGACGTCGGCGGCATTGCGGTCAGCGTGAAGCGTCGATGTTCCAAGCCGCGCCCGGACATCGGCGCGCGCCAGCACGTCAGGGCCGGCTTCGTTGTTGCGCACGTTGTTTATATGCATGCCGGGCTCGAGCCACTCTGCCTTGATCACCGGGACCAACGAATCCGTCGTCAGCGCAACGATATCCGCGCCTTTCAACGCGGTCTCCGGCGAATCGACGGGCGCGACCTCGATGTCAAGCTTCTCGGTCATCTCCGCCGCGTAGGCTTCGCGGTTTTTCCTCGTAGGGCTGAACACGCGCATCGCTTCGATGGGCCGGACGAGCTTGATGGCTTCGGCATAACTCCGCGCCATGCCGCCGGAGCCGATCATGGCCAGGACTTTCGAGTTTTTCCGCGCGAGGTACTTGGTTCCCAAACCCGCGCAGGCGCCCACGCGCATATGCTGCAAGTAGCCGTCGTTCATGATCGCCAGCGGTTCGCCGTTGCGCGTGCTGGTGAGAAAAATCAAACCGCAATATCTGCCGCGCTCCATGCAGTACTTGTCTTCGACCATGAAGCCGTCCTGGTTCTCCCAGGCGAGCATGTCGGATTTCATGCGAATGGCGAAAACGCCGAGCTTGCGCGACGCCCCTTCCATCGTGCCCCAGCGATAGTAATGCGGCTCTTCGGGAACATAGAAGTCGATGCGCGGCCGATATCCGGCGCGTTGTTCGTTAAGCTCGCGGTAAGCGTCTTCCATGGCATCGATGCAAGTTTTCATATCGAGAACTTGTCGGACATGCTCGTTGGTCAGAAAAATCATTTCGGGGGCTCCGTTCGTGAGAATCGCGATGCGCGACGTTGACAGGGCGAATTTGAGATTGATATAGCCCTAAACATCCCATGTGTAAAGGCGGCGATCATGCTAATCATCAACAATGAAGAAATCGAATCTCTGCTCACCGTAGATCTGGCGTTGAAGGCGCTGGAACGTGCCTACGTCGGCCAGGCCAACGGCACCGCAGTCAACCGTCCGCGCAGCGATCTTTACTTGCCGGGAGTCCATGAAGGCAGCGTATATGCTTTCAAGTCGATGGAGGGCGGTCTGGTGGAATCCAAAGTGGTCGCACTGCGGCTAAACTCAGATGTGATCAAATGGGAAAACCGCGACAATCGCGTCGTTAAAGAGAAAGTTCCAGCCGCGCCGGGAAAGAAATGGGTCGGCGTCATCCAACTCTTTTCCGCCGAGACCGGCGAGCCATTGGCGATGTTTCCTGACGGGGTAGTGCAGCGCATGCGAGTCGCGGTGACGAGCGCGCTGGCGGCTAGAGAAATGGCGCGACCGGATGCCTCGGTTATGGCGATATTTGGTTCTGGCTGGCAGGCCGGCGCCCACGTGCCGGCCTTTTGCGCCGTGCGCAAGATCGAAAGGGTGAACGCGTACAGTCCAACGAAAGCGAACCGGGAAAAATTTGCCAAGGAAATGGAGAAGCTGGTGGGCGTCCCTGTCGTGCCGATGGAAACCGCCGAGGCCGCCGCGAAAGACGCCGATATGCTGGTCGCCGCTACCAACGCCATCACGCGGGTGATTCCGCCGCAATGGATGAACCCCGGCGTGCACGCCACCTGCGTGAAGGATACCGAGCTCGGCGATGAGACGATTCGCAAAGCCGATCGCGTGGTCATCCACGCGCGCAACTTTGCGCCGGAAAATTACATCGCCGGCTTTGGCGACGAAAAGATTTCCGCGCACGATCCCATCGACTTCATCATCGGGAAAAAGAAATCGGCGAGTGAAGTCGAAGCGCCGCCGTTTTGGATTAACGCGCCGGAGCTCAAAGAAGTGATGGGTGGAAAGGCGCCGGGGCGGAGGTCGCCGGAAGAGGCGACCTGCTTCATCAACAATATCGGCTTGGGAATTCAGTTCGCCGCCGTGGGTCACGCGGTTTACTTAGAGGCGAAAGCCAGAGGAGCCGGAAAGGAAATTCCTACGGATTGGTTTTTGGAAACAGTTCATCCTTAGAAAAATCCATGCGAGCGCGGCACAGACGGAGGAACCATGCTGCTGATCAGCGATCCTGAAGTACGGCAAGTATTGAATATGCGCGACTGCATCGAAGCCATGGAGCGGGCCTTCGCTGAAGAAGCGCGAGGCATCGCTGTGAATCGTCCGCGCACGCGCTACAAAGTTCCGCCCGATCTAGATAAGCCTGGATACATGGCGAATATCATTCCCGGCGCCGTGCCGAGCTCGGGCGTGGCTGCGTTGCGCTACGACTCTACTATTGTGCAAGAGCGC
>DASWHT010000451.1:0-3849 GCA_036398075.1 Binatia bacterium
GCCGCCCGCTTCATTCAGCTCCACAAGATCAGAAGGTTTTACGAATTTTGAAACCGAACCGGTTAGCCCTCTGGCGCTTTCCGCGGATGGGCGCTACCTGTATGCGCTGAATACGGCGGACGACCGGCTGGAAATTTTCGCGGCGCAAGGCGAGAGCCTCCGCTCTATCGGAGAAACCACGGTCGGCTTACGTCCGGTGGCGCTCGCGTTGCGCGGCAATACCGCCTGGGTGGTTAACCATCTATCCGACTCCGTGAGCGTGGTGGATGTCAGTGATCCGAGCCGGCCCCGCGTTATGCGCTCGCTGCGAGTCGGCGACGAACCCAGGGGCATCGTGGTTGCGGGAAAAAACCGCGACCGCGTTTTCGTCGCTACGGCCCGGGCGGGAGAAAGCTTTACCCCCGGCATCGGGCGCGCTCAGATCTGGATATTTGACGCTACGCGGCCCGAGGCGCCGCCGAGAATTTTGACTCTCTTCGGAACCAAACCGCGCGCGCTGGCCGCTTCGGCTGACGGCCGGTTTGTCTACGCCGCCGCTTATTTTTCGGGGAACGGCACCACCACCGTTTCCGGCGAGGACGCGGTGCGCTTTGGGCGCGCGCGGCAGTTATCCTTGAATAACGTTCGCTCTACTGCGCTTCCCAAACAAGGCGCCATTGTGCGGCGCTCCGGCGGCCGTTGGCGTGATCATGGAAATCGCGATTGGAACGCAGCCGTGCCCTTCGAGTTGCCCGACTTCGATCTGTTTGTGATCGACACATCAGGGGACGAGCCAATGATAGTCGAGCAGATAAGTAATGTCGGCACCGTGCTGTTCAACATAGCGGTACAGCCGGGCACCGGTGAAGTTTGGGTGTCCAATACGGAAGCTTTTAATTTGATCCCCTACGAGCCCGAGTTACGCGGGAGATTCGCCGTAAATCGCGTCACGCGGATTGCCGCTGCGGCCGGGGGCGCTGATCGCGTGCGAACCGTGGACTTGAATCCGCATCGCATTAGTAACGTCAGCGCGGCAGCACGCTTGGGCGGCGTCACAGCGAGCGCTCTCCCGGACCGAGAACTCAGTCTGGCGCAGCCATTGGATTTGGTATTTCAAGGCGACGGAAACGAAGCCTATGTCGCCGCCTTCGGCTCAAAAAAGATAGGTGTGTTGGACCGCACCGGCCGGGTTGTCGGTCGTATCAACGTCGGCTTTGGACCCGGCGGGTTGGCGCTGGATGAACGAGCCCGGCGGTTATACGTCTTGAATCACTTTGACGCGACCATCTCGGTTGTTGATCTGCGCAACCGGCAAATTACGACCACGACGCCGCTGCGTTACGATCCCACGCCAGCGGTGGTGCGGCAGGGGCGTCCTTTGCTATACGACGCCGCGCTGACTTCAGGAGGTGGCGATCTGTCCTGCGCTACTTGCCACGTGTTCGGCGATGTCGATGGTTTGGCCTGGGATTTGGGTGACCCCGGCGGTTATGGCTACGATTATCCGGCGGCTCTCAAAAATCCGGAACCCTTGGCGGCGCCGCGGCAAAACCTGCATCCGCTCAAAGGCCCCATGGTCACGCAAAGTCTGCGCGGACTGGCAGGCGCGGCGCCCTATCATTGGCGCGGCGACCGTTTCGGCGACCCATCGGCGCCGGGAATGGACGTGCCGAGTTTCAAAGATTTCAACGCCGCGTTTGTCGACTTGCTCGGGCGCAGCCGGCAGATTTCCGAGCCGTCCATGGATTCCTTCGCGCGCTTCGTGCTCACGATTCGCTATCCACCCAATCCCAATCAACGGCTTGATCGAAGCATGGACCCGGTGGAAAAAGCGGGATTCGATTTTTTTACCGGGCCGTTTCCATCCGGCGCGGGAGTAGTTAACTGCGAAAACTGTCATGCGCTGCCCCTGGGCACCAACCGGCTGGTTAATTTCGAGGACGTGCGCGTGGGGCGCGACATGAAAACCGGGCACCTGCGCAATGTCTACCAGAAGGTCGGCCGGTTCAACACCGCCGGACCCCAGGTTTCCGGTTATGGCTTCTTGCATGATGGCACCTTCGATACCGTCGCGAACTTTCTGCGCCTGGACACTTTTATATTCCCGGGAAAGAACGAAGAAGAAAATGACAAAATCCGGCGCACGCTGCAAAGCTACATCATGGCCTTCGATACCGGCATGGCGCCCGGGGTGGGACGACAGCTGACTGTTTCAGGCGAGCTCAACGAAGCAGATCAACGGTTGATCGGCCTTCTCATGAGCCGCGCCACCGCCGGCGACTGCGATCTGACGGCGAGAGGTTGGGAAGGAAAAGCGCTGCGCGGTTGGTTGTTCAACAATGGCGCCTTTCGTGGCGACCGTAGCGATGAGATGCTGCTTGGAGTCGATGCGTTGCTCAACCGCTACCGGCAAAGCGCCGAGCCGATTACGTTCACATGCGTGCCGCCGGGCGACGGAGTGCGCAGTGCATTGGACCGCGATCTCGACGGATATCTGGACGGCGACGAACTACTCGCGGGGAGCAATCCCGCCTCAGCGCAAAGTCATCCGACAGCGAAACCGCCAACGACATGAGGCACTCTCCTATCAGCTGCGCTGCGCTTCTTTTGTCTTCGAGGCTGGTGGTGGGGTGCGCTATTTTTCCCAGCGGGCTGCCGGTCCGTGGCACCGTAGGCGGCCAGCTGCTTGAAACCCGGGTCGATTCCGACGTGGCGCGTTATTATTTGGCGAATTATCTCAGCGGAAAACGCGGGGATCACCAGCTCGATGCCCGCATCGACGGCGCTTACCGAAATTATTCCAATGCCTTGCCTAACCGGGATGAGTTGAAGCGCTTAAGCGAGGAGTTTTCCATTGACTTTGCCGCTCTGTATTTCGCCGACCGTATCTCTAATGAGCCGATGAGCCGGCGTTTTCGAAGCGATTTTGAGAAAGCACGGGACTACGTCCGGCGATCTCTATCTGCGGGTGGCGTAAGATTCTCTGACACAGCCAAAGGGTTCGAAATAGTTTTTGTCCCCGGTTATTTATACCGGCGGCACCCCGCCACTGGCGCTGATTTCGCGGCGCCAAGGACAACACTGAAACAGGTAGGATTTCCCCATTATTTCATTGATACGGATGAGGACGGCCCGATTGAGGCGAACGCTGATCTTGTGCTTGCCGCACTTCGTGCGCGCTCTCGCGCCGGTCGCCGGGTGATCGTGGTCAGTGCCAGCAAATCCGGTCCCGAAGTGGCGCTCGCGCTGACAAAACTAGGAGCCTTGGAGTCTCGGCAGGTCACGGCATGGATCAATATCGTTGGCACGCTTCAAGGTACACCTCTGGCGGACGAAAGACTCTGGCAAGATATGGAAGACTTAATCGGGCAGGTCGATGTCGCCGGAGTGGAAAGTCTGACCACCGAGCAAAGTCGCAGGCGATTTGACCGTTTTCGAATTCCGAAAGATGTATTCGTGGTCAATTATATCGGCATACCCCTCGTCGGCAGCGTCTCATCTCTGGCGCGACCCGGCTTCCATCGGCTCCGAAAACACGGACCCAATGACGGGCTGTCGCTGTTGTCGGATCTGATTTTTCCGGGAGGCTTGACCTTGGCGGACCTTGGCCGTGATCACTTCCTGCTCGATGACGAGATGGACATTACCACGCTGGCTTTGACCACGACCATCGTCCACTGGCTGGAAAATAATCAGACGAAAGCATCGTCGATACCCTGGGAAACGAATCGAGATCGGAAGTCGGCTCAACTGCCCTAAGGCCGTTGCCCGAGTGACGAAGTGAAAGGAGTCGTGCAAGGTCTTTAGATTTTGACCCCACTTCCGAGCCGACTTCACTTACGCCGTTCCACCTCGCGCGGCGTACCCGGA
>DASWHT010000452.1:0-2602 GCA_036398075.1 Binatia bacterium
AGGTTGAGTGCGCACGGGCCAGGGCAACGTCAAAGGGTAGGGGCACGGCATGCCGTGCCCCTACTGAATCGTATTAGCAACTCGCGTTTGTCCAAAAATCCCCCCTATTTTTTTGGGTCCCACCGGGGTCGGCAAAACCGAGCTTGGCCGGGCTCTGGCCGAATTTCTCTTCGACGATGAGAATAATGTAGTCCGCCTCGACATGTCCGAGTATCAAGAAAGACACACCGTGGCGCGCCTGATCGGCGCGCCACCGGGTTATGTCGGATACGAAGAGGGCGGACAGCTTACCGAAGCGGTGCGACGGCGGCCTTTGCGCCGATGAAGGCGCAGGTGCTCGACGCGCTACGCCGCGAGTTTCGACCGGAGTTTCTCAACCGGGTCGACGAGATCGTCGTGTTTCACAATCTCTCACGTGATCACTTGAAGCGGATCACGGATATCCAGCTGCGCCGGTTGCAAGGCCGGTTGGATGAGCGGCGGATTTCGCTTAAGCTCGCCGATAGCGCGCGCGATTATCTCGCCGTGACCGGCTACGATCCCAACTACGGCGCCAGGCCGCTCAAAAGGTTGATCCAGAAAGAGATTGAGACGGCGCTCGGCCGCCTTATCCTCAAGGGCGAGATGAAAGACGGCGATACCGTTTTGGTCGAGAAGGATCCGTTGAGTGATTGTTTGAGATTCACTGCTCAGGCCCCGCTGGAGAAGAAGGGTTCCGAGAGCGCCAATGCCGGGCCAAAGGCGTCGGCCGCGTAGCTTCTTTGCGAGTTACACATGCTTAAGTCCCCAAAAGAAGAAAGGGATACTTACCTGCCAGTACTCCGATAAGGAGCTGCGAGGCGAGTTCGGTCGGCAGCGGGTTATAGATCGGCGCTTCTGATGATGACCGTGCCGTCGTCTTCAAAGCGGCGCTCGGTTAGCAGTCTAGTTGCCGCATCGTGGATGCGGGCGCGATGGGACCGAAAGGCCGGCAGCGGGTCGTCGACGTAGGCGCCGAAGTGATCGCGCAGCGCTTCGATGGAAACGCCGCAGTCGATGGTTTTTTCGTCGACGATGGCGCTGAACCAGACGATCTTGCGTCTGTGGTGGTCGTACCATTCGTCGGCTGTGAACTCGATATTTAACTCATTCATACACAATCTCCGCCATGAATGTTTCTCCAGTTGAACGAAGCGGGTGCCGATCCCGCGCCGCTTAAGAGTGTGAACTTGGTTCTGGCCCGGTGAAAATCAAAATGAAATTCATCGTCGGTTTGCTGCAACGCCGTCACTCCCGCGCCCGGAACTCACGCAGTGATTGCTGGAAATGAAGTCTCTGAATCGTTTCCGCCAGAAGCGCGGCTAGTGACAAAACTTTAAGCCGCACGGGGAAATGATCAAGCGTGGGCACGCTGTCGGAAACGTAAATTGTCTCGATGGGCAGTTTCGCCAACCTTTCCCCGGCATCACCAACAAGCAGAGCATGACTTGCCAACACCTTCACGCCGGCGGGCGAGCAACCCGCTTCGAGCAAAGCCTGAAGAGCTTTCTCTATGGTGGCCCCGGTGCTGATCATATCGTCGATTAGTAGTATCTCCTTGTCGCGCACATCGCCGATAACACGCCGGACGGTGACGTCGCGCCCGCTTATGCGGCTCTTTTGGATGATCGCCACGGGCAAATCCAAAAGCCTGGCGTAGCGCTCCGCGAGCTTCACGGCGCCGAGATCGGGGGAGACGATCACCGAGTTTTTCTGGGCCACGGAACGCGCGTCCTCCGCCAAGATGGGGACGGCGCTCACATGTTCCACCGGGATCGCGAACGCGCTTTCGACGGCGTAACTGTGTAAGTCCACCGCGACCATGCGATCGAGACCGCTGGCGCTAATCAGGTCGGCGACCAACCGGGCGCTCAGCGGTTCGCGGCCGCGCGACCGGCGGTCTTGCCGGGCGTAACCGAAGTAGGGAATCACTGCGGTTAACTGGCTCGCACCGGCGCGGCGGCAAGCATCGGCCAGAAGGAGCAGCTCGAATAAATGCTCGTCCACGGGCGGGCAGGTGGGCTGTACAATGTAGACGTCGTGACCGCGCACGCTTTCATGGATCTCGATATGCAATTCACCGTCGGGGAAGCGTTCTAATGTCCTCTCGACCAGCCGCACCTCGGCCTTTCTGGCGAGGCTTTCCGCCAGAGCTTGGTTCGCGGAACCCGATAAAATCTTGAGACTCATCTTTCACCGTCAAGCGGCAGGCGCCGGCAACTTGCGCCAGTGCTGATCGTATGTCCGCCCGCCTTTGCGTCTTTCATTTTTTTCTGTTTGGCCCATACCGGCGTCTTACTTTTCTTTGTTGAGTATGTGTGTCAGCAGATCGACGGGAATGGGCACCACGACGGTGTGGTTATTTTCCGCCGCTACTTGAACCAGGCTTTGGAGGAAGCGCAAATGGATCGCGGTTGGCTGTTTGGCGATGATTTCCGCGGCGTCCGCCAGTTTCTGCGAGGCCTGGAATTCGCCTTCGGCGTGAATGATCTTTGCCCGCCGCTCTCTTTCCGCCTCCGCTTGTTTGGCCATGGCGCGCTGCATCTCTTGCGGCAGATCGATATGCTTGAGCTCGACCAAAACC
>DASWHT010000453.1:0-3653 GCA_036398075.1 Binatia bacterium
ACGCGCAACACCGCCCCCAGCGGCGCGCCGTCAAGCACGATGATGCGTTTGTCGCCCTGGCGGATTTCCGGCAAATAGCGCTGCCCCATGATCATTCTGCGGCCGTTGTCGGTGGCGGCTTCAAGGATGGCATTGGTGTTACGGTCTTGGGTATTGAGGTAGAACACGCCGCTGCCGCCGCTGCCGTCCAACGGTTTGATGATCATTTCCCCGCCATGCTCCTCCATGAAATCCTTGAGCCGTTGCATGTCGCTGGTCACCAGCGTCTGAGGAATCTGTTCGGGAAAGCGCAGCGCGTACAGTTTTTCATTCGCCTCGCGCAGTCCCTTGGGATCGTTCATCACGAAGCACCGTGATGGGTCGATCAGGCTGAGCAGGTGCGTGGCGAAAAAAAATTTCATATCGAACGGCGGATCCTTGCGCATCCAAACGGTATCGAAATCCTCGAGCCCCCCATCCATGAACTCACCGAGTTGATAGTGCGGCGTAGCCCGCGCGATTTGCAGCCGCCGATAGCGGCCGTAGGGTGTGCCGCCGCGAACGTACAAATCATGCACTTCCATAACGTAGATTTCATGGCCGCGCTGCTGCGCCTCGAGCATCAGAACAAACGTCGTGTCTTTGTCGATGCTAATATTTTCCACGGGGTCCATCACGACCCCGATCCTTAGGACTCCCATGGCTCCCCTCCCCATAGTGAGACCGTGAGCAGTGAGCAGTAAGCAATGAGCAGGAGTATTTGGACGGGCCAATTCATGAGCGATTTGCGAGAAAACTTGACGAAATCAGCAAAATGCTTAACGGACTTATCGTATCTTTGGCAAATAAACTTTGAATGACTGCGCATTGCTTACTGCTTACTGCTCACTCTCTTATAACCCACGTGCGCGCCAGGTAATCATGCCAGGCCCTTTTTTCCCGGCTCAAAAGCACCCATAGAAAACCCAGCAGCAGTGGCGCAAAGGCGAGGCTCCCGATCCAGCGCAGGCAAGCGCGCCGGTAGCCGATTCGTTCACGCTCGGCGCCGACGACGCGCAATCTCAAGAACCATTTGCCGATGGTTTTTCCGTCCATGCCATGAAACAACACGAAATAGACCGTTGCCAACATTGTAGTCGCGGCCGTGAGCAATGTGACGAGGGGCATCAGGGTTGCTCCCGTGATGGTCCGTTGGTGCGCCGCGAGTCCCACTTTGTAACCCACGTAAGCCATGAGCCCCATCACTAGCGCGAGCATGATGACGACTAAGCAATCGATAAGAAACGCGGCGCCGCGCCGAAAAAAACCGCCATAGCGCGGCACATCCGCCGGTTCACTGGGCGACTCGAGCGGGTGGGCGACTGATGGAGTCGCACCTCCTGTCGGAAATTGCCAGGCATCGGCGTCCACCGGCGTGTCGAGTTCGAACGGCTCCTCTCGAGTCAAATTGAAATCTTCCCGCCGTGGAGCCCCGAAAACCACCCTAGGATACATTAACCTCGCGCCGCATTTTTCACAGCGTTCGGCGGATGGCAAAACCGGCGAATCACAATTTTGACAGTTCATGATTTTGAGTCTGTTTCCTGGAATTGCTGCTAGCGCTTCAACTCCTTGAGCGGTTTGAACGCCTTGAACCAGCGGCCTCTTAGCCGCTCATTTTAGAGATAGCCGCTCGTTCTGCCAAGAGCAAGCCCGGTTTATTCATAGTGCGACACTGAGTCGATATGTTCCCGGCGACGACGCATAAACCGGGCAAGCTATTGTAAGTCGCCCCAGAGAAACTGCGCCAACGAGACTGCCGTCAGCGCGGCGGTTTCGGCGCGAAGAATTCGTCGGCCCAGAGAAATCATTTCGAATCCGCGCGCCTGCGCGGCTCGGGCCTCTTCAGCGCTGAATCCCCCTTCGGGACCAATTGCAATCAGCACCGACTCGGTATCACCTCGCTTCTCTTGCACTTGCCGCAACGACTGGCGGGCTTCGTTTTCCCAAAAAAATAGTTTGAGAGTATCCGGCCAATCCTGACCTAGCAAGTCTCGAAACTCGCAAAGCGGCAGCACTTCCGGTATGCGCGTGCGACCGCACTGTTTCGCGGCGCTCAAAGCGATCTTTTGCCAGCGCGCCGCGCGTTTTTCAGCCTTGGCCGCGTCCAGCTTCGCCACCGTATGGATAGAGATGAAAGGAACGATCCGGCACACACCCAATTCCGTCGCCTTTTCGACGACGAAATCCATCTTGTCCCCCTTGGTCAAACCGAGAGCCAGAGTTAAATCCAACGGGGATTCCCGCTGCGCCTCGCACGAACGAATAATTTCTATTTCCGCGCTCTCGAAGCCGAAGGAACGGATGACGGCTTCGTGCTCCCGCCCGGCGTCGTCGAAGACGGTAATGCCGTCGCCGGGCGCCAAGCGTAAAACCCGGCGCAGGTGCTGCAACTCTTGGCCGTGAATGACGCCGTGGTTTCCGTCGATATTCTGCTTGGGCAGAAAGAAACGAGCCATATTATTAACTGCCGGGAAGCCAGGTTCAAAACGTTCAAGCCGTTTAAGCCGTTCAAAACGTTTTGAACGATTTGAACTTTTTGAACGACTTGAACCCTTTCAATTTCGCCGGCACAGCAGCGTTACCCATTCCTTCTCCCGTTTGCGCCGGAGCACCTTGAAACCGCTGCCGGCAAAACGGCGGATGACGCCGCGAACTTTCTGACGCAAAATTCCCGATAGAATGAGAAAACCCCGGGGCGCAACTTTATGCGCCAACCCATCGGCGAGATCGAAGATCGTTTCCGCCGTCAAATTGGCAACCACCAGCGAAAATGACCGCCGTATCTGATTGAGCCCTGCGCCCGAAAGCCGGACATCTCTTGCCGCGCCATTGGCGAGCAAATTTTTCCGCGCGACTTTGAGCGCGACAGGGTCATTGTCGATGGCCCAAACTTTTTTCGCGCCTGATTTCGCCAGCGCAATGGAAAGGATACCGGACCCCGTGCCAACATCCAGCGCATCAAATTGGCCACCGCCAATATGTCCGGCAGCGCTCTCAATAAACTCGATGCAACCACGGGTGGTCGCGTGGGTGCCGGTGCCAAAGGCCAGGCCCGGCTCGATGGTGATTAACTGGCGTCCTCTTAGCGGCGGGGGCGTCAACCACGGCGGACACACCAGGAATTGCCTGCCAATCTTCAGCGGTGTGAAAAATTTCTGCCAGGCGCGGTTCCAGTTGCGGTCTTTGACAAGGCGGCAGCTGACCCCGTTTTCGTCAATCGTCGGATAGATCGCCTTGATGCCGCGCAAATAACGCCGCACATCCCGGCTGACACCGACCGCGGCGGCGCCCTGGGCGTAGTAGCCTTGGACTTGCCTTTTTTTGATAACGACACCGGGCGAGCCCCGTTCGAGGAGAAAATTGGCGATGGCATCCAGCGCCGGCGGATCGGCGCGCACTGAAATTTGCAACCACGCGGAAGGCACAACTTTCTATGCCATAGAAGCCCGACTTAGCGGGGTTCTGCTTACAAAACGGCATCTTAGAAATAAGGTGCCGTTTTTGTTTGTGTTTCTTTTCATTTCGACTTCTCGCATATTTCTCACATTCGGCTCTATTTTCCTAGTTCGCAGTCTGAAAATGTTAAAACCAATGTCAAAACGGCAAACGCCAAAAACTAGGCGTAACTTTCT
>DASWHT010000454.1:0-7758 GCA_036398075.1 Binatia bacterium
GCGGGAGTCGCCGCATCACCCAGACCGGCGGTGATTTCCTCGTAGAGCACTGACAATAAAAGCATCAGAAGGAAAGCGGGGAGAAGAAAGGCGGTGGTCCCTAATGCCGCGCCCGGCCAGCCGGCGAGACGATAGCAGAGATAGCCGACTATCTGTACTCCCGTGGAACCTGGAAGGAGTTTCGTGTAAGTCAAACTTTCGGTGACATCCTGGGCCGTGAGCACGCGCCGATCGGTGACCAGATAGCGCTCAAGAAGGCTCAAGGTGACCCCTAAGCCGCCAAAGGCCGCCACGCCGATCTTTATAAACTGCCACCACAGCTGTGCTAACGGCATATACCGTTGTTTATCGAGTGCGATGCAGTAGCCTCTACCACAAGGCGGAATTTAGAGACAAGAACAGCGAATGGCTACTGCCTTTGTAAGAGCTATCTCAAACCCATCTCCTTTTGGACCTGTTTGAGGAGCGATGAATCAACCAACATTGAAACTGGGACTTCCTTCTTGCTCTTTGTTTGCTCGAGCACGTCGTCCACAGCTGCCTTGATCGCCTTATCGGTTATGGTCCCGTCTTGGCTGAAAATCGGGCTCAGATTCTCATACATCTTCGCGGCGGTCGCGGGATCGACTTTCATCCACCGGGAGATAAACTGGACGGTTGCTTCTTTCTCGTTACGGATAAATAACAACGCCTCCATCGTTCCTTTCATGATTCGCTTGATCTGCTCTGGTTTCTGATTCAGCTTGCGGTCTGTAGCCACCAGAGAGGCCATCGGCTGATCCAGATAATCGCGCGCCCACAGCAATATTTTGTAGCCAAGTTTGACACCTCCGATGTCCAGGGGGGCCCCATGATAGGCGGCATCGATCTGCCCCTTTTCCAATGCCGCAAGCGCACTCTCAGGATCTCCCACCGCAAGTAACTTTACATCCTTGCCAGCAACGAGATTGAAGTGATTTAGGATCGTTCTGAGTGTCAGATGCGTCGTGCTGCCGAAGCGGCTGATCCCTATCGTTTTGCCACGCAATTCCGTGACCTTCTGCACCTCCGGCTTAACGAGCAATAGAAAATGGAGCTTTGCCGCAGTCAACATCGTGATCTTCAGCGGAATCCCGTTAAGAACGGCGGAAATTGCCGGACCGACCCCCACGTAATAATCGATATCGTTATTATCCAACGCGACCGTGGCGATGCTTGATTTAATCATGACATGCTCAGTTGTGATTCCATGCTTGGCGTAAAAGCCCTTTTTCTCTGCCAGTACCGTGGGGAGAAACCCGAACCCATAACTGGAAATTCCGATGCGGACACGATCCTGAGCATGAACTTGAGCCGCTAAGACCACCACGCTCGAAAGAGCCAGAATCGCGACGAAAAATCTGCAACGTATCATTTGCCATCTCCCTTGTTGCTAGGCGCTAACAGGTTGCTAAGAAAGGTTCGGAATGCTTCGACAGGCTCAGCATGAACGGAAAATGCTCAATCATTTCATGCTCCGCACCGTTCGCCCTGAGACTCTCGAAGGGCGAACGGTGGGTTTTTCAGCAACCTGCTAGCCCTCGACTTCACCTCTCGAAGAACGGGCAAAGGATCTCCCAGGCATAAGACCTGGGGACTCTGAGCAGGAAACTATTTCAACGTCGCACCGACTTTGCGTACGATGCTAAAATCGAACACTTGCTCGGGCAGCACCGGTTGCTTTGGCTTAATTCGCACTGAAGCATCCGCGATCATTTGTCGCTGAACCTCTTCGCTCACGGCGCCATCCTCCAAGAGAGCCGGCGCTGCGATGTCATACACGCGGGCGGCGATCTTTTCCGGGTCCTTGCCGATGTCCAACCACGGTCCCTTGATGAATTCAATGCCATACTTCCGATCGGATTTGATCAGGCGGATCGCTTTCATCATCGCGCGCACAACCTTGGTCACCATTTCGGGCTGCTCGGTCAGCATAGCTTTGGTCGTCGCCAACCCCCCCTGCACCGCCCGATAAAAATCCGCGGCGGAGACGAGCTTGCGAAACCCTTCATCTTGAGCGGTGAAGGTCAAAGGCATCTGAAGCGGGGCGGCGTCGATCACTTTTGCTTTTAAGGATAGATAAGTCATATGGCTTGGGCCCGTTGCAAGAATAACGACGTCTTCAGGACGGACATTGTGCGCTTGGAGTATCCGGCGCGCGAGAATTTCCGCCAAAGAGCCGACACCGCCAGTGCCGATTTTCTTTCCGCGCAACTGTTGAACGCTCGTAATGTTCGGCTGGACTATAAGGTCGAATGACGGCTGGTCAGTGACGGCAAGTATCACCTTAATGTCGGCGCCGCTGATGGCAGAACTAACGGCCGATCCGGTTGCGGAGGCGAATTGCGTGCTGTTACCCATCGTCGCCTGAATCGTTTGGATCGCCTGCATGACGATCAGTTCCACATCCAGGCCTTCCTCGCGAAAAAAGCCGCGTTCCTTGGCAACGAAAAAGGGCATAGAGGTCGTGCTCCTGGCCGCCAACCCCATGCGCACCAGGGTCGATTTGCCGGCGGCCTCGCCGGAGTTGGCTCTCTTAACCGCACAAAACATGAGAGCGAAAACCGCCAGCAAAACCATTCCGTTTTGTTTCATTCTGCTCATCGCGTCCTCCTTGCAATTTAATCGACCCGTAGGGTTGACGTAGAGACCCTCGATTCGACGTTTAGATTACGCCGGTGTTCTCGTTCTTAAGTCAAGTGCCGCCGAATTGTCCTTGGGCTCACTTAAATCCCTACGGGTCTAATTTCCCCGCAGCTCGCTGCGCCGCGATTCAGGCGTCGGATGGGTTGAGCGTTAGCGATACCCATCGTTCCCCGCGGTGGGTATCGGCGCTTTGCGCCTCCACCCACCCGACAATTTCGGTCGAACTGCTTTTGCTTCGATACCCCGCAGTTTGCTGCGGGGGTAGTTCATTAGAGTTTCGTCGAGGGGGAAGAAGACTGGGGGAGCGGGAGCGCGGTGACATTAACGTTGGGAATGCGCCGGTCACTGCGACTATTCCGCAGTATCTTGCGCAGCCGGTTCCTTCATCACATGCTCGATCAGCCGTTGCAGTTCGTCATAGGGCTGTGCGCCGACCATCAGATACTTACCGGCGAGAAACGTCGGCACGGCGTTCACGCCGTAGGCGGCGCAGCGGCGCCAGTCATCGTCGACGGCGTCTTTGAATTTGCGGCTGAGCAGCACGTCGGTGGCTTCGTCCACGGGCAAATCGTTCTCCTCGGCAATCTTGGTGAGGACATCCGTTTTGCCGATATTCCTGACGTCGACGAAGTAGGCGCGGAAAAGCGCGTTGACCACTTCCTCCGCCTTGCCTTCGGTTTCCGCCCATTTCGCCAGCTCCTGGGCCAGCCGGCTGTTGTAGGACATGTTGCGTTCGGCGTTGAACGGCAAGCCTTCGCGTTCCATATTCACTTTCATGCGTTGGTTGCGCGCGATTATCTCCGGCCCTCTGACACTGCCTTCTTCCGGCGTCTCCGGATGCAGTGGAAATTGAGTGAACTTGATCTCCAGTCCGTAGTTCTTCTTAAGTTTCTCGACACGCCCGGTGACGAGATAGCACCAGGGTCAAACGAAATCGGAAAAGACTTCGAGTACGAGTGGTTCAGCCATGATTACCTCCTTCAAAAAATGGTTCAAAGATCAAGGTTCGAATCAACCGAGTGGTTCAAATCGTTCAAATCGTTGGTGCGTTGTTCCGAGGTAGGGGCGCAGCATGCTGCGCCCAATTCGGTTCAAGTTCAACAATTGATTCTAGGGTTGTTGGTGGCGGGAAGTCAAAGGGATTCTGGAAATTCGGTGCGGCGTGAAGGTACGCCTGATATTGACATTGCGCTAAGTGCTCGGTTAGTTTCAAGCCTATGCCTTTTATCAAAATCGGTGATTGTGTTCACCATTACGTCGTGGAAGGTCAGGCGGACAGGCCGGCGCTGCTGTTTTCGAATTCGCTCGGCAGCGATCTGCGTGTTTGGGATCCGATGGTGCCTGAACTCGTGAGTGACTTTAGACTCATCCGATACGACACGAGAGGGCATGGACTGAGCGAAGCGCCGCCGCCACCTTATAGCGCCGGCGAACTTGCAGGGGACGTCGTTGGTCTATTGGACGCGCTTGAGATCAAGCAAGCCGTCGTGTGTGGATTGTCAGTCGGCGGGGTGATCGCACAGCAGTTGGCAATCCAATATCCCGAGCGTGTGCGCGCGCTGGTTCTCTGCGATACGGGCGCCCGGATCGGCACGGTGGCGAGTTGGGAAGAGCGCATCGCGACGGTCAGGGCCGAGGGGCTTGGGGCATTGGCGGCGCCGTCTATGGAGCGTTGGTTCTCCGAAGACTTCCGCCGGCGCCATAGCGCAGAGGTGCGCGGCTATGCAAACATGATTGTTCGCACAGCGGTAGATGGCTATGTAGGAACCTGTTGCGCTCTGCGCGATATCGATCTGACCCATGCGGCGGCGTCAATTGACAAGCCAACGCTCGTGTTATGCGGCGAACAGGACATTGCGACGCCGCCGGAGATGGCGCGCCGGCTAGCGAGCATCGTTCCTAACGCCCGCCTATCGCTCATTCCCCAGGCGGCCCATATCAGTTGCGTGGAGCAACCGGCGGTCATGGCAACCCGGATCATGCAATTCTTGCGGGAGGTGCAAATTGTCTGACGATCTTTTCGATAAAGGCATGGCGGCGCGCAAGTCAGTCCTCGGCGCTGAATATGTCGAGCGCGCCGAAGCCAACAAGACCGAGTTCGATGCAGACTGGCAGCATTACGTCACTGAGCATGCCTGGGGCGCGGTCTGGACACGGCCGGGCCTCGAAATGAGAACCCGCAGCATGCTCACCATCGCCATGCTTGCCGCGTTGGGGCGCCAGGAAGAACTCGGCGCGCATATTCGCGCGACGCGCAACACCGGGGTGACCCGTGATGAAGTGAAGGAAGTATTGCTGCAAGTGGCGGTGTACGCCGGCGCTCCGGCAGCCAATGCGGCCTTTGCCATCGCCAAGCGGATCTATAAGGAAATGGAGAACGAAGGCAAGTAAACCCGCGAGGCCAGCGCTATGAAAATCTCGGAGTACAGCCCGCGTGATTGGAAGTCCCACCCGCCCTATGTTTTCAAGGGGTATGGTTCGTCAGTCAAACGCGGGCCGCTCAAAAAGCTCGTGCCGATCAAGCAGACTCTATCGGAGATTACCGGGCCGCTGTTCAGCGATATAAAATTGGCGCCGGGTGAGAACGATCTCACGCGCGACGCTGAAACCGGAAAAGCGGCTATGGGCGAACGCATCATCGTTGTCGGTAAGGTTATCGATGAAGACGAAAAGCCCATTGCCAATACGCTGATTGAAATTTGGCAGGCCAACGCGGCAGGGCGCTACCATCATCCGGTGGATCAGCATAACGCGCCGCTCGACCCCAACTTCACCGGCGCGGGGCGCTGCGTGACCAATGAGAAAGGGGAATATCGTTATCTTACGATCAAGCCCGGCGCGTATCCCTGGCTCAATCATCCCAACGCCTGGCGCCCGGCGCACATTCATCTGTCGATTTTCGGCCCGAGTTTCGCGACCCGGCTGGTGACGCAGTTTTTCTTTCCCGGCGATCCGCTGCTTCCGATGGACCCGATTTTCAATTCGATCCCGACCAAGAGCGGCCGCCGGCGGCTCATGGCCTCTTACGCTCACGATGTCACGGAACCGGAGTACGCGTTGGGCTATCGTTTCGACATCGTGCTGCGCGGCCGCAAAGCGACGCCTTTTGAGGAACCGGGATGAAGAAGCAAACACCGTCGCAAACCGTCGGGCCGTTCTACGCCATCGCCCTCACGCGTAGAGCGATGAACGTCTTGGCGACGGAATCGACGCAAGGCCAACGTATCCGCATCGAAGGCCGGGTGTTTGACGGCGACGGACAACCGATCCCCGACGTGATGGTCGAAATCTGGCAGGCCAACGCGTATGGCCGCTATAATCATCCCGAGGATAAACAGGAAAAGCCGTTCGATGCGGCGTTCACCGGCTGGGGCCGTTCCGGTACCGACGAAAACTGTTATTACAGCTTCGAGACGATCAAGCCCGGATCTGTGCCGGGCGCGGATGATACGGTGCAGGCGCCGCACTGTAACGTGACAGTCTTTGGGCGCGGCATGTTGGTGCACGCGTACACGCGCATGTATTTTGCCGATGAAATGGCAAACGAGAGCGATCCGGCGTTGAATTCTATCAAGAACAAAGCGCGCCGCGCCACGCTGATCGCCGATCGCGATGACAAGAACGGGAAGATGGTTTATCGTTTTGACATCAGGCTCCAGGGGAAGAATGAAACGGTTTTCTTTGATGTGTGAAAGGTAGGGGACGGTCGCGACCGTCCCCTACACCGCACAATTCATGGGCACTCCGATTGATTCATCGATTTTCCGCCCGTTGTTCAGCGACGAAGAGATCAATGCGTTTTTCACCGACGCGGCGTACGTTCAAGCGCTGGTCGAAGTCGAAATCGCCCTGGCGCGGGCCGAAGCCAGGCTCGGCGTAATTCCGGCGAAGGCAGCGCAGCAGATCGCCACCGCGCGGGCCGATAAGATTGACGTCGCGGCGCTGGGCAAAGGAACGATCCGCTCCGGGTTCCCGATCGTTGCTTTGGTCCAAGAACTGCGTAAGCAAGCCGGCGCCGATGCGGCGCCGTTTGTTCATTGGGGGGCGACCACCCAGGACATCATGGATACGGCGTGCGTGCTCCAGGTACGCGCCGTGACCGGAACCTTCAAGAGCCGCCTTCGAGAAATCGTCCAATGTCTGAGCGAACTGGCTGACAAACATCGCGCTACCGTGCTCGCTGGGCGCACCCACGGTCAGCAGGCTCTGCCAATTACATTTGGTGTGAAAGTCGCTGCCTGGCTGGCGCCACTGGTGCGTCACGGGCGGCGGTTCGATGAAATCTCCGCGCGGTTGTTCGTCGTCCAGTTCGGCGCCGCCGCCGGCACCCTCGCGGCCCTGGGTGACAAAGGGCTTGCGGTGGCGCAGGCGCTTGCCGATGAGCTCAAGCTCACGGCGCCGGAAATGCCCTGGCATGCGCAGCGCGACAACTTCATCGAGTTTGCCGGCTGGCTGAGTTTGGTGACGGGGAGTCTCGCGAAGATGGCGCAGGATATTATCCTCATGGCGCAAACCGAAGTCGGCGAAGTGTCTGAATCCGCGGACGAAGGTCGAGGCGGCAGCAGCACGATGCCACAGAAGAGCAATCCGATCACCAGCGAGCTGATCGTCGCCGCGGCGCGGACCAACGCTGCTTTGCTTTCGGCTCTGCACAATGCGCAAATCCAAGAACACGAGCGTGCCACGCACGGCTGGCAAATGGAGTGGCTGGCGCTGCCGCAGATGATCGTTCTCACCGGCGGCGCGCTTAAGCATGCTTTGTACCTCGCCAAGAACTTACAAGTGGACACCGTCGCGATGCGCGCCAATATCTCGCGGGCCAACGATGTGATCCTCGCCGAGTCGGCTGTATTTGCCTTGTCTAAAGCGATGCCGCGGTCGAAGGCGGAGGAGTTGGTGAAAAAAGCCTGCGGCGCAGCTGTTTCCGAAAACAAACCGCTCATCGAAGTGGTGGAAAAACTGGCCGGCGATTCGATCAAACCGGGCGTGGTTGATTGGCAAGCGCTGGCGAAGCCGGGGAACTATCTCGGTGACGCGGTAAAAATTATCGACCGAGTGCTCGAAAGCGCGGAAAAGTTTTTCCACTAGCAGGGT
>DASWHT010000455.1:0-7936 GCA_036398075.1 Binatia bacterium
GAAAAATTCTCCAAGATAATTCATCTCTTCCCTCCGAACTTGGCGTGCTTTGCGCCTTGGCGGGAGTCAATTCCCCGTGTTCGAGTATTCCAGATCACCGGAAAATTTGCGCGAGCCGCGCAAACTTTCAAGTATAGTAGTGCAAAGGGCGCAAAGAACAGGGGACTAACCACGAAGGGCACGAAGTTTTCGTAGGGGCGGGTTTCAAACCCGCCCTTACCAATTATCCGAACCCTTCGTGATCTTCGTGCCTTCGTGGTGAAGAAAAATTACTCCGGCTGCGCGCCGGATGAGGGAGAAAATCATGGCTAACAAAGTCGTCGCTGCGGTAAAAATTGCTGCCAAGCAAACCGAGGTTCGCGAGTTCGATTTGCCGGATGTCCCGCCGGACGGTGGACTGCTCAAAGTGGAGGCCGCGGGAATCTGCGGCAGCGACGTTCGCTCCTATCCCCGGGCGATCCGCAACGGGCCGCACATCATGGGGCATGAAAATATCGGATTTATCGCCAAGGTGGGAAAAATCGCCGAACAACGATGGGGGGTCAAGGAAGGCGACCGGGTCGCATTGGAAGAGTATCTTCCCTGCGGTCACTGCGAGTGGTGCCGGGCGGGCGATTTTCGCATGTGCTATGAAACCGATATACACAATACGCCGAACGCGGCGCGCTATGGTTCGACGCCGGTAAACGTGGCTCCCGCGCTGTGGGGCGGGTTTAGCCAGTATCTTTATCTCCACCCTAATTCGGTCTTTCATAAAGTCCCGAGCCACGTCCCGGCAGAGCAGGCCGCGCTCGCCTTGCCGCTGGGCAATGGTTGGCAGTGGGCGCACAGCGAAGGCGGCGTGGGCCCAGGCAAGTCGGTGCTGATCCAGGGGCCGGGCCAGCAAGGACTAGGTTGCGTGCTGGCTTCCAAGGAAGCCGGCGCGGCCTGCATCATTGTCTCCGGACTTTCGCGCGATACCAGCCGCCTTGAAATCGCGAAGCGTCTGGGCGCCGACTTTACCATCAATGTCGAGAAAGAAGATCTGCGCGAGCGGGTGCGCGAGATCACTGCGGGTCGAGGCGTCGACACCGTTATAGACGTCGCTGCCGCCACCGAGGAGACGATCCTTCCGGCGATGGACGTGCTGCACATGAAACGAAGCACGTTGGTGATTGCGGCGGGCAACATGAATCAGCAGATCGCCAATTTTCCGTTGGGCATTATCAAGCTCAAATATCTCACGGTGAAAGGCGGGCGCGGCCATAGCTACCGTGCCGTCGAAATGGCGCTGCGAACCATCGCCTCGGGCAAATACCCGCTGGAGGCGATGTGCAGCCATCAGTTCGACCTGAGTCATGTGGATGAGGCGATCCGAACCGCGAGCGGCGAAGGGAAGCCAGGCGCGATTCATGTCAGCGTCGTACCGCAACATTGAGCGACCCGCAACCAAAATCGAACCAAGCCTAAAAAAGGATTTACCACGAAGGCACGAAGTTTAGAAGAATAATAGTTGAGATTGGATTTTCCCGTGCGAGGAGGCTCGCGATGAGTATGAAAATGCGCTCGTCAATCTCCGGCGTGCTTCTTGCCGCACGCCACCATGCTCTTCCTCGATTTCTTTTTTAGCAAAGACGGCGGCCAGAAGGTGGTTCACGACGCCAACCGCATCGGCACGCACCCGGAACTGCTCCCCGATCCGCCAAGGCTGCGCCAGGGATTTGATTTTGTCATTGTCGACCCTGCGAAATATATGGACAAGATCGGCCAGTACGAAAAGCTGTGGCGCGAATGGGTCCTGGGAGGAAAATGACAAGAGCGCAGGAGTTTAACCAATTCTCGCGGCGCGCGGGCAGCTCATCCCGCGATCCAGATCGAATGCACCATGCAGGGCTTAGGCGCGAAATAAGAATAAATCTCCCCTAACCCCTCTTTTTCAAAGAGGGAGAATCTCTCAATAAGAAGTCGCGTTCACAAAAAGCGTGTGATGCAAGCCGAAGTATGTTCGCGATGTATTCGACGGAAACAGGCAGGCCCCCTCGCCCGCGAAGCGGGAGAGGGCTGGGGTGAGGGTCAGCCATTATACGTTGGCCCCTCACCTTAGCCCTCTCCACCACGACGACGTGGAGACTGTGTCGCAATCCGTGAAGGCGCGCTGATGTCATGCTGAGCGGAGCGAAGCATCTCGCATTTTCAAGTGGTTACGAAGTCGAGATTCTTCGGCTTTCGCCTCAGAATGACATTGCGACACAGTCGCTAGCGGGGGAGAATGAAAGAGGGGCGAAAGAAGTTTTTACCGCAAAGAACGCAAAAGGCGCAAAAAAGGATGAAGGTAAATTAACCAGGAAGAGCACGAAGTTCAGAAACAAAAACATCCGATCCCTTCGTGTCCTACTATGCTTATATGTTTTCGCGGCTTGCGCAAATTTTGCCAGCGGTCTTTGCCCTTTAGTTATCGGCGCTTAGGATTATTCTCGCGCCAAGACGCCAAGTTCTGAATCATTTTTTACCTTTGCGTCTTTGCGCCTTTGCGCGAGATATTCCGGCTTTTGGTTGCGGCGTAGCCGCGCTAGGTGCTTCGTGGTGAGACCGTATTGTCTTCTCAATTCAAAAACTTAGGATCGGCACACCAGAAAATTTGCGCAAGCTGAGCAAACTATGAACTATGGCAACGCGAAGAACACGAAGTTTCAAGGTAAGGTGTGCCTCGCGCAATGTTTTTGTCCTTCTAGAACATATTCTTTTGAGGTGATAGGAGTACCGCCCAGGAAGACCAAAGGAGCGAGCGATGCTCAGCAGGGAAGAAAACGAAGTGCTCACGAGGACCGGTCCAGGTATGCCGATGGGACAGCTGCTGCGCAGATTCTGGCTGCCCGCTTTGTTGGCGGACGAACTGCCCGAGCCGGACTGCACGCCGGTGCGGGTGAGACTGCTGTGCGAAGATCTCGTGGCATTCCGGGATACCGAAGGGAGGCTCGGTCTGATCAGCGCCTTTTGCGCGCATCGGCACGCCCATCTCTTTTTCGGCCGCAACGAAGAGTGCGGGTTGCGCTGCATCTATCACGGCTGGAAATACGACGTCGATGGCAACTGCGTCGATCTGCCGACGGAGCCCCCGGAGTCGAACTTCAAAGACAAAGTAAAGTTGACTTCATATACGCTGCGGGAGGCGGGCGGCATCATTTGGGCCTACATGGGTCCCAAGGATTATATCCCAGAGTTGCCGCAATTCCCGCTGATTCAAGTTCCATCAGACTACCGATTCGTCATCAAGCGGCTGCAGGAATCCAACTTCGCTCAAGCGCTCGAAGGAGGAATAGACTCGGCGCATACGCGCTTTCTGCATGGCCGGCTCGACGCCTTCCGCAACACCGCCAACTACCTCAAGGCGACGGCGCCGCTGCGCAAAAGATTTACCGATGCCCCGGATAGTTTATCTCCCCGCGAGCTCGACATCTTGTTCCGCATGGCGGACAAAGCGCCGAGGGTAATGGCGAAGAGAACCCGGTATGGTCTGGCGATCGGCGCTCGCGGCACCATCAGCGAGCAAAGTTATTACTGGCGTTTCAACCAGTTTCTGATGCCGTTTTACACCATGCCTCCCAGGGACCCGGGAGGACACGCGTTTGTGCCCATCGATGACGAGAATTGTTGGGTGTGGACCTTCAGGGTGAACACCAATCGCCCGCTTACGGCGGACGAGATCTATGGCATGCGCACCGGCCAGGCCGATGGTCGCTTCGGCGCGCCGGTGGACAAAGAATATAAGCCGTTGGCGAACAAGGCCAACGATTTTCTTATCGACCGTCAAATCCAGCGCACCTATAACTTTACCGGCATCATCGGCACGGGCAACCAGGACATGGCCGCGCAGGTGAGCATGGGGCCTATCACTGACCGGACAAATGAGATGCTCGGGATTACCGACGTGGGAATCATCGAGATGCGCAAACTTCTTTTGAGCGCGGCCAATGATCTTTGCGAAGGCAAAGAGCCGGCCGAGGCGCTTCACCCGGAAGTGTACGACGGCGTTCGCGGCGTCTCCATCGTGCGCGATCAAAAAGTCTCTTTTGATGATTGCGTCGCGGAGGTGCTGCGTGAGATCGAAAGGACAAAGCATCGGTTTCGAGAATTGAAAAGTCTCCAATAGAGCGGCCCAGAGTCGGAAGCGGAATTTAACCACAAAGAGCACAAAGAAGAGGGGACTCACCACGAAGGCACGAAGTTCACGAAGTTTAAGAGAATAAATATCCGAACCCTTCGTGTCCTTCGTGACTTCGTGGTGAGACCGTATTGTCTTGTCAATTCGCCAATTTCGGATGGGAGAACCGGAAAATTTGCGCAATCTGCGCAAACTTTGAACTATACTAATATGAAGGACACGAAGGGTTCGGATATTTCTGATTAAAAAATATTGTGACCTTTGTGGTTGATTGATTTATCATTGTGGAAAATTGCAGAGAGATAGCGTAAAAACGGCGGAGAAGGAGAATCGATCATGACTACAGTAGCTGAGCAAATAACCAAGAACCAGTATTTCGAACCGGGACCGGTGGCGGTGGAGACTAAAAATTATTCCTACGACCACTGGATGGAATCGGTCGGCATACCGATCCACCGCGGCTTTTTCATCGAAGATCTGCGCACGGTGGAGTTGGGCTGGTGGGATGAGCGCCAATGCAACGCGGCGTTCATTCAGTTGATGGGCCAGGAGGGCATAACTTCGGCCACCGTCATGGAGATCGCGCCGGGGAAAACCTTGCCGCCGGTGAAATTCGCCCTCGACGAGCTTATTTATGTTCTACAGGGCCGCGGCGTGACCACGGTCTGGACGGACGACGGCGCTCCCAAGAAAACTTTCGAATGGCAAGACCGCAGCTTGTTTGAAATCGGCTCCAACTGTTACCAGCAGCTAACCAATATGCGCGGCGATCAACCCGCCCGGGTGCTGCGCTACAGTTATCTGCCGTTGGCTATGTCGCTGGTCACTGATCCGCGTTTTTATTTCAATAACCCGTTTAAGAAAGCGAGTATCGCAAAACAGGAAGGGGATACCTACTCCGAGGCGAAACTGGTCGAAAACGGCGATCCGGCGCTCGCCTGGGGCGGCAAGAGGGTCTATTGGTTCGGCAATTTTTTCCCCGATATGGCGGCTTGGGACAAACTCAGCACCAACAGGCGCGGCGGCATGAGCGTCACCATCATGTTTCCCGATTCAGAGATGTCCTGCCACATGTCGGTTTTTCCGACGCGGACCTACAAGAAGGCGCACCGCCATGGTCCGGGGCGGGTGATCGTTATTCCGGGCGGCGAGGGATACTCAATCCTATGGGAGGAAGGCAAGGAAAAGATTGTCTGCCCATGGCATGAGGGAAGCATGTTTGTGCCGCCCAATAAGTGGTTCCACCAGCACTTCAGCGTCGGTACCGATCCGGGCCGATATTTGGCCCTGCATCCGCCGCGGCAGTTTCGTGGCCACGCGGAAAAGATCGAAGACCGCGCCAAGGATATGATCGAATATATCGATGAAGATCCTTGGGTCCGCCGGAAGTTCGAAGCGGAACTGGCGAAAAGAGAGCTTACGAGCTTGATCCCCGACGAGGCGTATACGGTGGCAAGTTACGACTGGCATCCCAGGAAGGCTGAATAATTAGTTAGCCACTGCGCGATGGACTTTTTTCGTTGCGGGGTCGGTCCGGCGCGGATTCGACGCGCAATAAGCCTCTGTCGGAAAACAGCTTGATGGTATCAACCAATGATTCCTGGCGTGTTGCCGCCTCGCCGGTGTTGAGATCGGCTATAGAACTCAGGATCTTTTCCACCGATGGCACTACCACTGGGGCGATACCGTAGTAGGCAAAAGTTTCGCGCAGTTCGATCATCTCTTCGCTGCGCCGTTTAGCGTGCACCGGCAGAGACGCAATCGAATTACTAATCTTTTGGAGTAAACCCGGATGGTTCTCGTCATAGTCCGCCAGCGTTTCGTCGAGCAAGCCCAGCGCGTTTGCGCCCACTAGCAACTCTGTGAAAAGTCCCGCCAGACCTTTGCTTAACCCGGCATGGATGATTTTGAATGCCGACGCCTGCGTAGCGTTCGGTCCAAGCACCTTGACGCGCAGGCCCGACTCGTTAAGCGCGCTAAGGCGACTCGCCTCCGGCCCCGAGACATAAACGACCGTACCCCGGTCCAGTTTTGCCGCGCCGCCGATGATGCAGCCGTCGATATAATGAGCTTGGGCCTGTGTAAGCGCGCGACCCAACGATTCTGCCGTCATCGGCGATACCGCGTTGGCGTCCACATAATAAAGCCCGGTTCGTCCGCTTTTTGTGAGCGCCAGAGCCACTTGTTCCGCGATCTCCTTGGCGGCCGACGGAACGACGATGGAGACGATGAGATCGACTTGCGACACCAATTCCACCAACGACGGAACAAGCTCAACTCCAATGCTGCGCGCGCGCTCGCGCGTCGCCGCGCTCCTGCCGTCGACGCAGCTAAAGACTTTCACTCCATGTCCGCCTAGCACACGCGCCCAGTGATACCCCATCTCGCCGATGCTGAGAATGCCAATACGTTCAAAGCTCATAAATGCCTCCATCCCATTCCATGTCCAATTGCTTCTAATGATTTGTTGGGAGAATTTCTTCAGCCTACCTTCGTTTGAACGAATTGAAAAGCTGGAGCGATTTAAACTGTTCTGATTCGTTGCTCGCGTGTTATTGTATACACGATGCGAACGAGTTTCCGAGGAATCGTGGACGGCTAGGTTTCTGATTCGCGCGTGTGATTCGTAGCTTAGCGAGTCGGATATGACGGGCTTTTTTAAATCATGCACCAGCACCGTATCGAATGCAATTTCTTCTAACATCCGATTCGCCGCAGCGAACGTTAGAGAGCTTTATTTAACTACTCTCGTACTGATCGTAGGATACGTAGCATTTGCCGTGTCGGGGTGCTCGGTCACGTCGTGGAAATCGACCTTTGGTTGGAATCATCCTCTCACCGGGCGTATCTGGGATGTCTCCTCTGCCAGATTTATCGATCGCCAGAGTCTCGTCACCCGTTTGGCTCGCGCTGATTTCCTCCTCCTCGGCGAGAGGCACGACAACCCCGACCATCATCTGTTGCAGGCCGAAGTGCTGCGCAGCCTGAGCGCCCTTGGACGCCGTCCCGCCGTGGGCTTTGAGATGTTCGGTCTTGACTACGCCAGCGCGATCGCCAACCATCTGGCTTTCGCTCCAAACGATGCCGCGGGCCTTGGTAGGGCCGTGAATTGGAACAAGAGCGGCTGGCCGGACTGGGCGATGTATCAACCCATCGCTGAGGCGGCGCTTCAGGCAAAGCTACGAATCGTCGCGACCAATCTGCCGCTCGCCACTGCGAAGAAGATGAGCAGTGATGGTCTGGCGGCTCTTGAGCCGTCCGTAAGACGCGAGCTGGGTCTGGACCGGCCACTGTCCGACGCTATGTTCGCTACTATGGCGGCTGATATTCGCAACTCCCATTGCGGCTACGCATCCGAGGAAAGCGTGAAAGCGATGGTGGGTGTACAGCGGGCCAGAGACGCTCAGATGGCGCAGAGCTTGATCGCGGCGGGCGACCCCGACGGTGCAATCCTGGTGGCCGGAGCGGGTCATGTCCGCAACGATTACGGTATCCCCGTTTATCTCACCGCAAAGGCGCCGGGTAAGCAGGTTATCAGCATAGCTTTCCTCGAAGTCGACAAGCAGATGCCTGAACCGCACAATTACGCGCTGCCCGATCCCAATGGCCGATTGCCCTTTGATTACGTTTGGTTCACGCCACGCGTCGACGATGAAAACTCTTGCGAAAAGTTCAAGTCCCAATTCGAGCATCTAAAAAAGCGCAGTGACAAGTAAGAGGCATTGCGCCGAGCCGGACAGAGCGCTCGACATCGGGGCCAGAAGAGGATGAGAAGAGATCTCCGTCGCTCATTTG
>DASWHT010000456.1:0-11453 GCA_036398075.1 Binatia bacterium
CGCTGATATTCTGACCGTGTCGGAAAACGGCTTCGGCAAACGCACGAAGGCCGATGAGTACCGCATCACTTCGCGCGGCGGCAAGGGCATTATCACGATGAAGACCACTGATAAGACGGGCCGCGTGGTCGGAGTGCAGCAAGTCACCGAAGACGATCAACTTATGCTCGTCACCAACAAAGGCAAGATCATAAGGCTGCGCATCACGGACATTCGCGTCATCGGCCGCAACACCCAAGGGGTGCATTTGATCGATGTAGAAGAGGGCGAACGAGTTGTTTCGCTGGCGCGGCTGGCAGAAAAAGAAGAAGAACCCAACGGAGAAAACGGCGCAGCCGAGGAAGATGGGGAAGACTAAGTCCTGCCTTTCGCAATGAACGCGGCGTGAGTATTTGCGCGCCCAAAACGTATCCGCATGTGGTTAGCCCGTCCAGAGAAGGATCTTTTTCGCCATGAGTAAGACCATCGGCGTTGTCGGCGCGGGGGGGTGGGGCATCGCCTTGGCGGGACTGCTCGCCGACAAAGGCGAACCGGTGACCCTCTGGTGCCATGGCGCGGACAGCTATGAAGAACTTGAACGGAAGCGGGAAAGTTCTGCATATCTTGGCGGCATCATTCTGCCGCCGGCGGTGAAGATCACGCGGACGCTCGCGGAGGCCGTGGCGGAGAAGTTTTTGGTTATCTGCGCGGTCCCCTCCCACGCGATGCGCGAAGTGATGACACCTGCAGCGGTTCATGTTGCCGACCAGGCGCGCATAATTTCCGCCGCGAAGGGGCTAGAGGAAGAGAGTCTCAAAACGATGGGCGAGGTGTTAAGCGACATTTTTGGCGCGTCGCGCAAGTCCAACCATGGGTTTTTATCGGGGCCGACGTTCGCTATTGAGGTCGCTCGCGGTCTACCCGCGGCGGTAACGGTTGCCGCCGATAACGAGGAGGTCGCCGCGGCAGTCCAGGAGACGCTGAGCACGCAGAACTTTCGCGTGTATACTTCGCGCGACGTCGTCGGCGTGCAGATGGGCGGGGTGGTAAAAAACGTCATCGCTATTGCCGCCGGTATCAGCGATGGTCTGGGGCTCGGTCAAAACGCCCGCGCCGCCTTGATCACACGGGGTTTGGCGGAGATGACGCGGCTCGCGGTTCGCATGGGCGCGGAGCCACTGACGTTGGCAGGACTGCCTGGTCTCGGCGACCTGATTCTCACCTGCGCCGGTGATCTCAGCCGAAACCGCAAAGTGGGCCTCGACATCGCCAGGGGGCGAAGCCTGCGAGAAAGTATAGCAGGAGCCAAGACGGTGGCAGAAGGCATCCGCAACACAAGGTCGGTCTATTTGCTTGCCCGGCGCCTCGGCGTCGAGATGCCCATTGTCGAGCAGATGTTTTACGTTCTCTACGAGGGCAAGAAGGCTGCGGCAGCCGTGCGCGACTTGCTCGACCGCTCGCTCAAGGCCGAAATCCCGCAAAATTGACATTGCATGGGCACTATGATTGAAATAAATTCCTGGAGATTTCCTTTGCCAATGGGAGCTATGTTGCGATGAAAAGAACCTATCAACCAAGTAATATTCGAAGAAAAAGAACCCACGGTTTCCTCACCCGAATGGCGACGCCCGGGGGCCGTAAAGTCTTGAAGCGGCGCCGGGCAAAGGGGCGGAAGAGGCTGACGGTTTCGGTGCCACCGAAGCGGGCGCGCCGCTAAGAGCCGGCGGATGTCGCCCGAGGGTAGGGAGAAATTTCCCAAATCGGCCCGCCTGAGAAAACGCCCTGAATTCCTGAAGCTTTCACGAACCGGCAGGAAAATTCACTCCGCCCATTTCGTTACCGTCAGCGGAAAAAATGACCGTGGGGAGACCAGGCTGGGTATCACCGTCAGTGGCAAGGTGGGCAACGCGGTGGCGCGGAACCGCATCAAGCGCTCCCTGCGCGAGTTTTTCCGCCGCCGCCGCCACGAGTTAGGCACAGGGTTAGATTTTCTCGTGATTGCCCGAGGCAGCGCGTCGAAGATTTCCTCCCGCGAGATCGCCGAGGAGATGAACCAGAGCTTGATCGATCGTCGGGGCCAGCGGAAATAGTGGCTGCTTTTTTGCGCATGATTTTAATTTTGTTGCTCCGGGTGTACCACCAGATCGTCTCGCCGCTCTTGCCATCAGCTTGCCGGTTTCATCCGAGCTGTTCAATTTACTTTTCAGATGCCATTCGAAAATATGGAATTCTAAGGGGCGGATGGCTTGGACTTGGCCGGCTGGCGCGCTGTCGTCCGGCGCATCCGGGCGGTTACGATCCTGTCACATAGCTTTTACCAATGGAAAAACGCGCGTTCATTGCGATTTTACTTTCACTGCTGATCCTCGTCGCCTGGCAAGAGTGGATGTCGCGATTTTATCCCGCGCCGCCGGAGCCGCAGGCTCCAGCGCAAAAGGAAGCGCCGAAAAGCCCGCCGGCCGCGCCGACTGTAGCTGAACTCCCGCCGGAGCCCGCGCCAAGCGTGCGTGCACCGGTGCGCGCCGCTCAAGCCGCCAGGGACATAACGGTTGACACCGATGACTACGTAGCGGTCTTTACGACTCAGGGAGCGCGGCTCAAGAGCTTCAAATTCAAGCACTATCGGACATCCGCGGACGACCAGAGTCCGCCCTATGAATTGATCACTGCAGCGCCTGGCGTGCCGTTTCCACTAGGTATGAGTTGGCCGGCGCCGGCGCCGTTTGATGACGGTAACCTGCTCTACGGCGTCTCAGGCGGTGACATGAAACTTGCTGGTGCAGCTAAGGGAACCCTGTCATTCGAAGGGCAAGGGCCGGACGGCTCCCGCGCGGCCAAGTCGTTCACTTTTTCCGGTTCCGGCTATCAGATCCAATTGGAAACGTCGGTAAGATCGCCGGCGGGCGGCGCGCTCACCCCGGATATTCTGCTCACGGAAAAGAGCGATCACAACGTGGCCAATCCCGATGCGCCGTTCGAAGGTTTGATCGCATTAGTGGACAACAAGATCAAGCGGGAACACACAGTGGAACCGAACAAGAGCGTGGAGTTCAGCGGCGACGTATCCTGGGCGGGGTTCGGCCACACGTATTTCTATTTAGCTGCATTGCCGGACAGCAGCCCGCAGCATAAACTCTCGCTGACTAATGCCGGGCCCGCGCTCATCGCCAGCCTGCGCGCGATTTCCGGCAACGGGCCTCAACGTTATACGCTTTTTGCCGGTCCCAAGGAGATTTCCATCCTTGAGGCCGTGGGCAGAGGCATCGAGAAATCCATCGACTTCGGTTACTTCGCGTTAATCTCGAAGCCTCTTCTCTATCTGCTGCATTTCTCCCATCGCTTCACCGGCAGCTATGGCATCGACATCATTTTGCTGACGATCCTTATCAAGATCCTCATGGCGCCGCTGACGCACAAGAGCTTCGTGTCGATGAAGCAGATGCAAAAGCTGGCGCCGCAGATGGAAAAACTTAAACAGAAGCTCAAAGACGATAAAGAGAAACTCAACAAGGAGATCATGGAACTCTACCGCCGCAACGGCGTCAATCCGCTGGGCGGATGTCTGCCCATGGCGTTGCAATTCCCCGTTTTTATCGGCCTATATAATGCCCTCAGCACGCCTATCGAATTGCGCCATGCGCCGTTTATGTGGATCAAAGACCTCTCGCAGCCCGATTGGAAGTCGCTGCCCTTTACCGTGGCAGACTGGCATTTGGGCATCCCGGTGCTGACGATTTTGATGGGCGCCAGCATGTTTATCCAGCAATGGATGACGCCCAGCGCCGGCGATCCGAACCAGAGAAAGATGATGCTGATGATGCCGTTGATTTTTACCTTCATGTTCGTAACGTTTCCCGCCGGCTTAACCATCTACTGGCTGGTCAATAATATTCTCTCCATCGCCCAGCAGTACTGGATCAACCGCTATAGCTAGGCTCGGGAGAAAGGTTGGGTTTATGGACTTCGTGGAGACTGACGGCGAGACCATTGACGACGCTATTAGCAACGCTCTCAAGACTCTCGGAGTGGAGCGGGACAACGTGACAGTGGACATCTTGTCCGAGGGGCGCAAGGGTATCTTTGGCTTCGGCGCCCAAAAGGCGCGGATTCGCGCCACCCTCAGAAGACCTGCGGTTGCCCAGGAGGCGAGCGATGAAAGATCAGAAACCAGCCCGCCGCCCGCCACCGCCACGGAGGTTGCGGCCACCGCGGAGAAGGCCAAAGCGGCGCTGGCGGAAATCCTCAAGTTGATGGGTGTTGCGGCGACGGTTGAGATCAAGGCCGGTGAAACGGGCGATGAGATCGTTCTCGATGTGCGCGCTGACAATAACGCGCTCCTGATCGGTCGCAAAGGCCAAACCTTGGAAGCGCTGGAATATCTCGTCATACGCATCGCTGGCGAGCGGCCGGGGGGTGAGGGACCCCATATCGTCGTCGACGTTGAGAATTACCGGGAGCGCCGGCGCCGAACCTTGGAAGACATGGCGCTCCGATTGGGCGAAAAGGCTAAGCGGCAGCGCAAGACCGTGACGGTGGACGCGCTGAGCGCGGCCGACCGCCGGATTATTCACGCCGCGCTGCAAGATGATCCCTGGGTGACGACCAGGAGCCTCGGCCAGGGTTCCTATCGCCGGTTGCTGATCATTCCCGAGGGTGATCGCAAGAATAAAAATGAGCCCAAGCCAGCCGGCGCGGAAAAGGTGGCGGTCAAGCAAGCCAAATAGGAAGGGTTCAAGGTTCCGCTCCCTAGGGGCGACCCCCTGTGGTCCCCCGAAGTTGAGGCAGGCACGGGACCTGCCCCTACAGCAACATGGCGTTAAAACCGCGTTGAGCTACTCCTGTCCGCTTGATTGACCATCTCCCGCCGCTTCTTTATAGTGTCTTCGTGATACAACGACGCAAAACCAGACAGATCCAGCTGGGCAAGATCAAAGTGGGCGGCGACGCGCCGGTCACCGTCCAGTCGATGACCAAAACCGATACCCGCGATGTCGGCGCCACCGTGCAGCAGATATGGGACTTGGAAGCCGCGGGTTGTGAGATCGTGCGCTGCGCGGTGCCGGTGCGCGAGGCAGCGGAGCAGCTCGGCGCGATCAAGAAAAAAATTCGCATTCCGCTGGTAGCGGACATTCACTTCAACTATAAACTGGCGCTCATCGCCGTCGAACAGGGGGTCGACGGACTCCGGTTAAATCCCGGCAATATCGGCGCCCGGAAATACGTCGAAGAAGTTGTCAGGGCCGCCTCGGAACGGAAAATTCCTATTCGCATCGGCGTCAATGCAGGATCGTTGGAAAAAGACCTGCTGCAAAAATACGATGGGCCGACGGCGGAAGGAATGGTTGAGAGTGGTCTGCGCCACATTCACATACTGGAAGACGTGGGCTACAACGAAATCAAAATCTCGCTGAAAGCTTCCGACCCGTTGATGACGATCGAGGCCTACCGCATGCTCGCGGGCAAGGTCGATTATCCTTTCCATCTGGGTGTCACAGAGGCGGGCACTCCGACGGTGGGGACAATTAAATCCGCGGTGGGATTGGGAACCCTTCTCGCCGACGGCATCGGCGATACCATTCGCGTTTCTCTCGCCGCCGACCCGGTCGAAGAAGTGCGCGTGGGCATCGAGATTCTCAAAGCTCTTAAGATTAGAAAAGAAGGCATGACGTTTGTCGCCTGTCCCTCCTGTGGCCGCGCTGACGTCGATCTCGTCGGTCTCGCCAAAGCCGTGGAAGAGCGCATGTTGCCCTACAGCAATTTGAATATCCACGTCGCGGTCATGGGTTGCGAAGTGAATGGTCCGGGTGAAGCGCGCGCCGCCGATCTCGGAGTCGCCGGCGGCAAAGGCATCGGTCTTATATTCAAAAGGGGTGAGGTTATTCGCAAGGTGCCGGAAACTCAGATTGTCGACGCGCTCATGGAAGAAGTCAAAAAGTTCGCCGCTGAAAAACAGGCGGAACAGGCGTCGGCCGCGGAAGCCTAAGCCATTTCTTTCCCGACAAAAATTCGATTCCACAGCAAAACCATGCGTTGGAGCAAGACGCTTATACCGACACTGAAGGAAGATCCGGCGGACGCCGAGGTCGTCAGCCACAAACTGCTCGTGCGCGCCGGTTTCATTCGCCAGATCAGCCGGGGCATTTACGATTATTTTCCCCTCGCTTTGAAAGTGATTCGCAAGATCGAACAGATTGTGCGCGAGGAAATGAACCACGCCGGAGCGCAGGAATTACTCCTGCCGATCTGTTCTCCCGCTGAGTTGTGGCAGGAAAGCGGCCGCTGGGAAATGTACGGCAAGGAACTGTTACGTTTTAAGGACCGGCATGAAAGGGATTTCTGTCTCGGCCCGACCCACGAGGAAATTATCACCGATATCGTGCGTCGTCTCGTGCGTTCCTACCGCGAGCTGCCCTTTAATCTGTATCAGATTCAAACCAAGTTCCGCGATGAAGTGCGCCCGCGCTTCGGCTTGATGCGTTGCCGCGAATTCATCATGAAGGACGCCTACAGTTTTCACGCGGACATCGAAGATTGCCGGCGCGAGTACGAAAATATGTTTCAGACCTACAAGCGGATCTTTTCCCGCTTCGGTCTGCGATTCCGCCCCGTGGAAGCCGACACCGGCGCCATCGGCGGCAGCCAATCCCACGAATTCCAAGTGCTGGCGGAGTCGGGCGAAGACGCCATTGTGAGCTGCGATAAGTGCGAGTACGCCGCCAACGTCGAGAAGGCCGAAATCAGACTCCGGCTGCCGGCAGGCCGTAACTTGTCCACGGAGTCGCCCAAATTGGCGAAGGTCGCGACTCCCGGCAAGAAGAGCGTCGCCGAGGTGGCGGAGTTTCTAAAGCTCCCGGCGCATAAGTTCGTCAAGACTCTCGTTTATAAAACCGACACGAATGAACTCGTGGCCGTGCTTGTGCGCGGCGACCATGAGGTCAATGAAACTAAACTAAGAGCCGTGTTGGGCTCAAGCGAAGTTGCGCTGGCCGATGATGCCGCGGTGCGCGCTGCGACCGAGACAGGGCCGGGGTTTCTTGGACCTATCGGCATGAAACTTCGAGTTGTCGCGGATCTGGCGATCCAGAGGATTCAAGGCGCGGCCACGGGGGCGAACGAGGCCGACGCCCATTATATTCAAGTCGACCAGGAGCGCGATTTCACGCCGTCCGCCTTTGCCGATCTGCGGCTGGCCGGGGCCGGCGATTCCTGTCCACGGTGCGAGAGCGGCACGCTGGAAACCCATCGCGGCATCGAAGTGGGCCAGGTTTTTTATCTGGGCAAGAAATACAGCGAGGCCATGGGGGCGACCTATCTCGACGCCGAAGGGCGGGAACAGTCCATTGAAATGGGCTGTTACGGCATCGGCATCAGCCGGCTGGTGGCTGCAGCCATCGAGCAGAACCACGACGCCAACGGCATCATATGGCCTTTTTCCATTGCTCCGTTTCATGTCTTATTGCTGCCGATCAATTACAAAGACAAGACGCTCCAGGAGGTTTGCGACCGCCTGTATCAGGAACTGCATAATGGCGGCGTCGAGGTACTTTTGGATGACCGCGACGAAAGGCCTGGAGTCAAGTTCAAAGATGCCGACCTAATCGGCATCCCGCTGCGCGTTACCGTGGGCGCGAAAGGACTTGAAAAAGGGTGCGTGGAGTTGCGCTGGCGGCGCGACGGCAAGAGCGAAGATTTACCCTTCGGCGAGGCGGCAGAGCGGATTCGGAAACTCATCGCCGAGGCGTCGGGAGCATGAAGTATGGCCTCCAACCTTGAGTTGGTGCGCGCGCGGGGGTCGATGCGCGAGCGGCTGATTGCGGCGCTCGACATCGACAGCCTCGATCGGGCGCAAGAGCTGGTTCGGTTGCTTGCCGGAGACGTTGGCATGTTCAAGATCGGCAAGCAGCTGTTTACCCATGCCGGCCCGCAAGCCGTCCGGTTGATTCAGGAACTGGGCGGTGAAATTTTTCTCGACCTCAAGTTCCACGATATTCCCAACACCGTCGCCAAAGCGGCCATCGAAGCAACGCGCATGGGCGTCAAGATGTTTAACGTGCATGCATCCGGAAGCTTGGAAATGATGCGCTTGACGGTCAAGGAAGTGGAACGGGTTTGCCGCCAGGAGAAACGCCGCAAACCTATCATGCTGGCTGTGACGGTGCTGACGAGCTTGAACCAGGATGATCTCAAACGCGTCGGCGTCGATGGCAAAGTCGCGGACCAGGTGGTCCGTTTGGCGCTCCTGACCAAAGAGGCCGGCATGGACGGCGTGGTGGCCTCGCCCCAGGAAGTCGGGGACATTCGCGACGCGTGCGGGCGCCACTTCGTCATCGTCACTCCTGGCATCCGGCCCGCCGATTCAAAGCGCAACGACCAGCAGCGCGTGATGACGCCCGGGGACGCCGTGCGCGCCGGAGTCGATTATATCGTCGTCGGCCGCCCCATTCTCGAAGCCGAAGCTCCCGTCGCCGCGGCGCGCGGTATCGTCGCTGAAATGGAACAAGCCAGTAAATAGATTTTCTCGCCGCCATACAACTCACAGCAACGGAAAGAGGATTCTCGCTGCGCCAACGCGCAGTCGTCTACGAAATCAATTCAGATGGCGAAGCGCGACGCTATAACTCAGCGCTTTACGCGCCAAAGGGCGTGGAAATGATGGACCGGGCCATGGCCGGAGCCGACGGCGAAAGCGTTGGCGATGGCGGCGGTGATGTACTTCTTGGCGAGGACAACGGCGGGCTCGACTTTATCCCCTCTAGCCAGATAAGCGGCGATAGCAGCCGAAAACGTGCAGCCCGTGCCATGCGTGTTTTTGGTGCGGATGCGCGGCGCGTGGAGCGCAGTGAATTTTTTGCCGTCGTAAAACAGATCAATGGCGGGACCGCTTCGGTGACCGCCCTTGATGACTACGGATCTCGCCCCCATCGCGACGATTCGCCTTGCCGATTCTTCAATGTCTTCGGCATCGCGCAGCGCCATGCCGGTGAGCTGTTCGGCCTCCGGAATATTGGGCGTGACCACGGTAGCGAGTGGAATCAGCCGCGAGCGCAGAGCCGCCACGGCGTTCTGCTTAATTAATAAATCGCCCGACGTTGCCACCATCACGGGGTCGACGACCAAGTTTCTGAGCCGATGCTCCTGAATCTTCTGCGCCACGATTTCGATGATCGCAACATTGGCGAGCATGCCGGTCTTGAGCGCGTGGGCGCCAATATCCGTAATCACCGCGTCGATTTGCGCCGCAACCATTTTAGGACTCAATGCCAGGATCGCGGTCACCCCAACCGTATTCTGTGCCGTGATCGCGGTGAGCGCCGAGGTGCCGTAGACACCCAGCGCGGCAAAGGTCTTTAAGTCCGCCTGAATACCCGCGCCGGCCCCGGAGTCGGAACCGGCGATGGTAAGCGCTTTGCGAATCGCCATAACGGGTTATTAAGCCTCAATTGTCTATAGACTATCGCCTTGTGGGACGGTTTAAATCGTTCCGCCGGGCATCGGTCTTACAAAGCCGGCGCGTGATCCTGCTCCACGCCTGCACCCCTGTTCATCAATCGATTCACGTCAGCTTCGCAGGCCGTTCCTTTGAAAAAATCCGGATTCATGGCGGCGTATAAAGTCGCCGGATTGGTAAACGTAAAATCACGGAAGTCTTCCTCGCTCATGATTCCGTCCTCGACGAGCTCGTACGCTTCATGCACGACTTCTTTCATATCGGTCACATCCCAGTGGCCGATGTCCGAACTCATCATCGCCTTTAGGCGCGCGCCCATGGGGTTGGTTTTCGCGTTGAAGGCCCAGGCGGCCATGGGATCGTCGGCTTCGCAGCCAAAGTAAAAATTCGGAATAAACAGATCACGCACATCCTCCAGCGTTTCAGCGCGGCACAGAGACCAGTCATCGAGCACTTTGGGATGGCGCTGCGGCTGGCCGAACCACTGCATGATGTCGTCGAGCTTGGACTTCATTCTGTCATCGCCGTGCTCGGCAATGAGTCTTTTCATGAGCCCGCGATCCATACTCGCCGGATCGAGGGCATGGACCGCTTTGGCGTTGCGCTTCTTCCAGTGGCCGACGAGATCAGAGTAGAGGCTGCAAGCCCAGCTCACTCCGCCTTCCAGAAAAGCAAACTTTAAGCTCGCAAACCGGCGTGTTACCCCACCGAAAAACATCGCCTTGCACATCGCTTCGCCGGCCGCGCCGAAGTGGCCGATGTGGTTGTACATGTAGTTCGTGACGGAACGGCGGCTGCCCCAGCCTTGGCCCGTCGAGTGCGTCGTTACCGCGACTTTGAGTTCCACGCACTTTGCCCAGAAGAGGTCGTAATCGTACGGGCTGTCCAAGGCCAGCACATCCAGGTAATTTACGTAGGCGGCAAGCCCCGGATACTCGGCGGCGAACTTCGGGACGGTTCGTTCCACGTGGGAGATGACGGCGGCCTTAAAGCCTTGTTGATTTACCGCGTATTCCAACTCCTCGATCCCTTCCCGCGGCGTGTGAACCGGGATCACCGCGACGGGGGTCATTCTGTCCGCGTAGTCGCGAAAAATATCGGCATGAAAAGCGTTCAGCGCCCGGCAAGCGGCGCGGCGCACCTCTTCCTCTTCGATGCGCGGCGGCTCGGTCAAGCCAAAGGTCGGATAGAGAACCGTGAAGTCCATGCCCAGCTCATCCATGCGCTGATGAAGCAAGCGCGGCAACGAAGCCGTGGCGCGGTCGAGCGTATTCTTTGCCGGGCGCGCCCACCAGGGCGGGCAAGTGGCGCGGCTGTTGCGCCGCTCTTCTTCGGACATCTGCATCCAGCGGTTGTTAGCGCGGCTGCCGACCGCGGTCTTGTATCGGTTGACCATGTCGGCGCCGCCGATCTCTTTAATGTAGTCGAAATATACCGGTGTGAGTTCCACCGTGTGGCCGTCGGTGTCAATGACGGGGTGATTCAAGCGGGCGCGCACATCAGCGGATTTAGATCCGTTCCATGAGCTCATGACGGCCTCCTTTTTTCCGATCCAGCTGCCGGACTCGACCGGCGACCGATAAACACATCATTTCACCACCGGTATATTACGGCGGTTTCCAAGCTGTCAATTCACACGGGAGCGCTGTTTCGATTTGCCTCTCCCCCGGAAATTTATTCGCCCGGAGGCGGGTAACGACGGGAACGAGGCCGACCCAAAATTATCCGGCATCGCATTGCGCGTGATTTAAGGCCTTGCTATTAGGGAAATGCTGTTCGCAATTGGATTGACAACGAAAGGCAGTACGATGCGAGCCGAACCGATGTTGCAGGGGATTCGGGGCAGTGGCCTGGTTCAACAAGACTTAGGCAAAAATTCGTTTGACCGTCCCGGCGCATTCATGAGATGTAAACTATTAAAAAATTCTGATCGACTGATGATATGCCGAAAGGAGAGTTGAAATATGGCACCGTTCGAATGGAAGAAGGATCCATCTAAGCGAGATTTGATTACGACAACGGCGAC
>DASWHT010000457.1:0-3671 GCA_036398075.1 Binatia bacterium
CCGGGGCTAGAACTCAAAGAAATGACCGGCGCCGACCACTGCTGCGGCAGCGCCGGTATCTACAACATTACTCACCCCGACATGTCGCGCCATTTGCTTCAAGAAAAAATGCAAGCCGTCGCGGCGACGAAAGCCGGCGCCGTCGTAGCGCCCAATCCCGGCTGCATGCTGCAGCTTCGCTATGGCGCGCGCGAGTTTGGACCGAACCTCACCGTGTATCACTTAATGGATTTGCTCGACCGCTCCTACAGTCAAGCTGACGCAGCGGAATGAAATGAACGTCACCGCCGAGCGCCTCGCGCAAAGACTTGAATCCGAGCTGGGCGCGAATCTGGTGAGCCGCGAATCCGGTGTGTTAACGGCCCATGCTGTCGATGGTAAAACGCCGGCGCTGGTTTGCTCGCCCGCAGCGCCGGAGCAAGTGGCGACGGTCCTGCTTATCTGCGCGGAAGCGAAAGCCGCGCTAAGCCCGTGGGGCGGCGGCGCGATGATCAGCGTCGGCAATGTGCCGCGTGAAACCTGCGTCGCCATGGAATTGACCGGAATGAATCGCGTCATTGAGCATGACCACGCCAATCTTACCGTCACGGTTCAGAGCGGGATCACGCTGGCCGCGCTGCGGGAAACTCTCTCGCGCGGGCAACAATTTTTGCCCTTCGATGCGCCGCGCCCAGCGCAGACAACCATCGGTGGTACCGTTGCCGTGAACATAAACGGGCCGCGGCGCGGTTACTATGGCGGCATCCGCGACTTGGTCATCGGCATGAAAGTCGCGCTCATCAGCGGCACGCAGATTAAAGCCGGCGGCAAAGTCGTCAAAAATGTCGCGGGCTATGACATGTGCAAGCTTTTCACCGGCTCCCTGGGCACCCTCGGTGTCATAACCGAAGTCACTGTCCGAGTTGCGCCTATTGCGGAAACCACAGCGACCATCATCGCGTCGGGGAGTTTCAATGAAGTTGTGGAATTCGTGGATCGGCTGTCGCAGTCCCCATTGCTCCCCGCGGCTGTGGTGCTCATGAATTCCCACCGGCCGGACGGCTCCGGCAATCCATGGCAGGCCGCCATCTGGTGTGACGGACTCCAAGAAACCGTCGCGCGGCACTTGTCGGACACTGAAACCCTGGCGCGGCAACTTGGACTTGGCGCGGCGATCCTGCGCGACGGCGGTCACGATGAATTTTGGGATGGGGTCCGGGATTTTCCCCTTGAAGCTGAACGCTGCGTCTATCGCGCCACGGTTCCGCGGGCGGCGGTGGGCAATTTCATTGAAGCGGTGCGCCAGACGACCGATTCAGTTCCAGCTCTAATCAGCGACATGATCGTAGGAACAGTTTGGCTTTCTTGGCCGGCTCACATCCAAGCCGCCGCCATGTGGCCCCAACTCATCTCGCTCGCGGCCGCGAACCGCGGCCACGCCGTCATGTTTGCCGCGCCCCATCAATTAAAAGCAGGTCTTGACGTCTGGGGACCGCCGCCGGCGGCGTTCTCGCTTATGCGCGAAATCAAGGATCAGTTCGATCCCCACGGCTTGCTGAATCCCGGCCGCTTTCTGGCGGGCATCTAGGCGAACTGCCCGTTCAAAGTTCAAGGTTCAACGTATTCCGGTCCTTAATTGAACCGCATGACCGCTATCCCTAACCTTGAACGTTGAACTTTGAACCAATTAGAAGAGGCGAATAACCCAATCGCTCATCCAGTTGTCCACACCGAAGCCCGCGCTGCCGCGCACGGCGAAATAAAGCGACGCCGCCAAAAATACCACATTATCGCGCAGGCCCACCTCGTGGGCATGGTAGGCTTGGCGGTCGAAGCTCAGAAAATAGTTTTGCGCCTGCTCATCTTTGAGCGCGCTTTTCACCGCCGGCGCCATCGCCGGCAGCACCTTGAGCCAATAAGCATGAAGAAAAAATGTCGGGATCAAAAAGATCACGATCATCAGGGCACAGATGGGCGTCTGAATTCCCGCTGCGACTCCGAAGCCCCCCACAACCATCAAAAAAGTCGCCATGAAACCGAAAAAAGTCGCGCCTTTGGGGAAAAGAATGCGGGCCGTGTCTACCGGATTGGGCCAGCGGCGCACGTTGCTCAGGCCGCTGATTAACATGCGCCAGCCCAGGACCGCCCTGAGCATAGCCTCGGCAATAATTACCAGATTTGAATGTTCCAATTCGTCCTCCGCCGCGCGGTGTCAGTTAAATGACGGGACTATAGTCAGCAATCCTGGAGCGGTCAACGATGAGAGAAAACAGGCTTAGGTGCCTTAAGGGTGAAAAATTTCGTTGGAATGCCTTGTTTTCGTTTGTCTACGATCCCAAAATTACCTACAATGGCAAGTTATAAAACTTCAGCAACGTGGCACGAGGGTTGCTAATACGAGCTATCTTCCAGGAGGTCAAAATGCAACGTGCTGCTCAATGGCTTCTCGCGTTCCTGCTCGCGCTGGCGGTTACCCTTCCCGCCCAAATCAGAGCACAGGCAAACCCAGCGAATCAGGAACTGTTTCCTCTATTGCCCGGCCTCGAACATCGGGTTGAATTTTGGAAGAAAATCTTCACGGAGTACAGCCTCTCACAGCTGGTCTTCTTTGATGCCCTGGAAATGACCACTATTTACGAAGTCCAAGATGTCGGCGAGAACAGCCGGACGAACGAGTTTATCAATTCAGAGCGAAGCCGCATCGCCGCCGCTCATGGGGTCGATATCGACCGCGTCAAGGCACAAAGGGGTATTCGAGAAAGAACTGAAGCGGGGATCAAGCGCTCGGGGCGGCACATCGAGTACATTAAAAGAGTTTTCCGTGAACGGGGCTTGCCCGAAGAACTGGGCTACCTCCCCCTGGTGGAATCATCCTTCGATATCACCGCGCGCTCCAGCGCCGGCGCCATGGGCATGTGGCAATTCATGCGTGCCACTGGGAGACAGTATATGCGCGTTGATCGCCACGTCGACGAAAGGATCGATCCCATCGAATCTACCCGTGCGGCCGCGTCGTACCTGAGCCAGGCCCATCAATCCTTGGGCAACTGGCCCCTCGCCATCACTTCCTATAACTACGGTCCGGCGGGCATCGCTCGCGCCGTGGCGCAAGTTGGCTCTGACAATCTCGTGGACTTGATCGACCAGTATTCGCATCCTTACTGGGGCTATGCTCCCAAGAATTTTTACGCGGAGTTTTTGGCTGCCGTGGAGATCGGCAAGAATTATCAACAATATTTTCCCGGACTCGAGCTCGATACGTCGGCAAATTTTCGCGAGGTGGAGGTCAAAAGGGGCTCGTCTGTGACAGCTCTCGCCCGCGCCGCGGGGCTTACTAAGGACGAATTCCTGGCATGGAACCCGGCCGTCAGCAAGAGAGCGCGCACCATTCCAGCGGGTTACCAGATGAAACTACCGTCAGACGGCAGCACGCCGCCTGTCCTCCAGATAGCGCGGGCTAAACGCACCGAGGTAAAACCCCAGCGCGCGGCGAAGACTCAGGTTGTCCGCCACCGTGTTAAACGGGGCGAGACCATCTTCCAGATCGCGCGGCGCTATGGGGCGTCGGCGGAGCGCATCCTCGAGGCCAATGGCATACGCCGCGCCAATCTTCTCCAAGTCGGAGCGCTGCTGCTGATTCCCCGCAAGTAGACTTAGCGTTCCGCGAGAAGTTTCATTCCACGACAAGATCG
>DASWHT010000458.1:0-7187 GCA_036398075.1 Binatia bacterium
GACAACGCCGAAAGTTCTTAAATTTTAAAACAAGATTATGATCATGTTTTATTTTCGCGAACTCCGCAAATGAGGGAAAGAAGCCATGTACAACAATTACTTTGGTTTCTCTGAGTCGCCGTTCAATATTACGCCGAGCTCACGGTTCTACTTTCGCACTCCGTCCTGCGAAGAAGTCCTTGGTATCGTGCACCATGGAATCGAAACACGGAAGGGTGTCATCGCCGTCACGGGTCTACCAGGAACCGGAAAAACTCTTTTGTTAAAATTTTTGGTGCGCCACCTGGACCCCAAGGTTAAAACGGTCATCGTTAATAATCCTCATACCGATTTACACGGGTTGCTCCGACTCTTGCTGAACCGGCTGGACGTATATGCCGCAGCCGATGACAGCACTGCGATGTTCGATCGGCTGACCGACTATTTAGTCGCGCAGCGCCGAAATGGCCGCATTATCTGCTTGCTCATCGACGAAGCCCAGGACCTAGACGAGAACACGCTTGACGAACTTAGGCTTTTATCCAACTTGGACTTCGAGGATGAGGCGCTTCTTCCTATTGTTCTCCTCGGCCAGCCGGAGCTAGATATTAAGCTGGATCGTCCATCGGCCAGGCGGATTAAACAGCGCATGGCCCTAACTCGGCATCTTTACCCATTAAATCGAAAAGAAATCGGGCCCTATATCGATTATCGGCTCAAGGTGGCTAAATACGAAGGGCCCGGTCTATTTGATCCTGAAGCAATAGAAAAGATCTCCGAATATTCGAGGTGTATTCCTCGGTTGATAAATTCCATCTGCGATAATTCGCTGATTCGGGCGTATACAGCGAATCGGAGCGTGATTTCACCGGAAATCATCGATCAGGTCGCCCGCGAATTACGTATCGCTGCTCCTCGGACGCCGCAAAAGCAACCTGCGCCGACTGGATTGAGCGATTTCAGTGCTATGGCCGCCCCTTTTGCAGACGATGCCGGGTCCATCGCCAAGGATGCCGTACCTTTAGACGTGGAAAACCCGGACGCCGCGGCGCTTCACCCGCAAGGTTCTGGTTCCGCAGCCTTACATCAGCTTGGGACCACGGAAGTTCTCCATGGATACTCAGGCGGTGACACGAGTGCGGCGTCGGATGGCAAAGGGCCGCCAAAGAGCGATTTATACGCGCGCGCAGGCACCGATGAGTTGACGCATTTCTACGTATTGCCGCGCGAACGGAGTGCATTCAGTCTGTTCCGTTCACGCTGGATCCCGGTCGCCGCTGCCATAGGTCTCTTATTATTGATCATTGGCAACATCGTCAGCTCTTCTCAGTTGGCGGTCATCTATTCGGCGGCGTCGACCGCAAACCGGATGCCGGTTGCCGGCGTCCCAATTCCCCAACCGCAGCAAGAGCGGGCAGGAGATAGCGTCGAATCCAACGGGGCGGCAGTTGCTCCACAGGCAGCAGCCCCAATAACCTCGGGGCCCAAGCAAACACAGATAGCCACCGATCAGTTAATGGAGGAGAGAAAGGCCGATCCAAGCAATGCGCCTGCCGAGACCAACGAGAAAAAAACTGAACCGACTAACGGTTTACAGTCAGAGCTGCGGCAAAACACCAATGCGCCGCCCGAGCAAGCTGCAAAAATTCAGGCAGATAATCGGCGCGAAAACAAGCCTCGCGCCGTAACTCTTGACGTTGTTGGCACATCAATCGTGCGCGATAAGCCTAGTGACAAAGCTAGGATTATCGGCGACCTGGAGCCCGGTAGCCGTGTTAAGGTTCTCGCCGAGTCTCGAGACTATTTTCACGTGCGCTCCCTGGACAAGAAATCGATTCGCGGCTACGTTCACCGTGAAGATGCGTTCTTCAAACGCAAAAAATAATCCACAACTTATGCTCCGAATTACCGCTGGTTTGCCGGTCGCGGTAACGGCGAGGGCCGCTGTTCATTGCCCGGGATACGACCTTTTCTGGGTTTCATAAGAGCCATAATGCTTTCGCCCGGCCACCTGTCAACCAAGCCAAAGGGTTGACCGATTAAAGGCAGTGAGCATTGCCGAGGTGTATCGGCAAAATAGCGCCGGCTGGCCGTTCACCGACGCCCAGCGGCAAGGTTTTAAACAAGCTTCGAGGGATTGGATGCGAAAATTTTTCTTGCTCTTCACTTGCGGAATCTTTTTTTACGCGTGCTCGGATTCCTTTGAACATGATCATAAACTGGCCGCCAAACGCGCGGAGGAATTCGCACGGGTCGCTTTCGTCCGCCAGGATTTCGAAAAAGGCTACGCAATGCTTTCAGACAGCGGCAAACGCTACGTTCCCCTGGAAAAGTTCAAAGAAGCCGTAGTCAAATCGCACCCGAGAAGTTACCCGACCAAGATCGCCGCCACCGATTACGAGCCGATGGCAGGGGAGAAAGCCATTTACATCTACCTGACGGGCGACAACGCGGGGGAACCATTCTTTTATACGTTGATCTTGGACGGCACCGCCACCACGGATTACAAAGTAACGCGCTTTAGCCGCGGCAGCGCTCCGTTCGGCTCCAGCAGCACTAGACAACCCGTGAGCAAGTAGCGGCGCAAACGAGGATCACCACATCTGCCCCGGTGATTTTCTACGGTACAACGTAGGGGCTTGATGCGGCACCCTATGAGTTCTCGGCTGCCTTGCATTCTCACTTCCTTCCGGTTATCTGACGATTGTTTAAATCAGATCAGTAACCGCCGGATTACGCCGGAGCCAGGAGATTTTTCGTTACGATTATCCAGAGACGACAACTCGGCCCGGCGCGTTTTATCACCGGCCGGGAGCGCCGGCGCATCAATCCCAACCGCGGCCTGATCAAAGTGCTGGAGCGCTACGCGGATATTCTAGTTTCGCGATTTATCTATCCGAACCTCACGCCGCTTTGGAATCCTTATAGCTGGCTGCTGAAAAAACGCTTTCAGTTGGCCGAAGCCAAACTTGTCCCACCCGGCTGGCCGCGCGGCCTCGCGCCGCTTCGGGTGTTGCTTATCACGGACATCCACGCCGGGATTTTCTTGCACCCCGAAACCCTGCGCGCCATCATCGTCTCACTGATGCGGGAAGAGCCGCATCTGGTGGTGATAGGCGGCGACATCGTCACCGGCCATGTCCAAGAAGTTCGTGGAATTTTGAACGCGCTGGCGCCGTTGGCAAAAGCGCCCCTCGGCGCCTGGTATTGCCACGGCAACCACGATTATTTTGGCGGCGACCCCGAAGTGCTGCGTGCAAGTCTCAGAGCGGCGGACATCACGACTCTCAGGAATGATTCGGTGCGGCTGCAGCACGAAAACGGGACTTTTGTCCTGGGCGGCATCGACGATCTGGTTCTTGGCAGCCCCGATTGGGAAAAGATGACCATGCCCCGCGGCGTGCCGCATCTATTGATGGCACATAACCCCGATCACTTTTACGAGGCCCAGGGCTTCGGCGTGGCGTTGACGCTCGCGGGCCACACCCACGGCGGCCAGATTCGCTTTGCTAACGGACCGCCGATCATTCGCCATAGCCGTTACTGCCTCGATGAAGGAGTTTATGCCTTTCGCTCCTCTCTGCTGGTGGTATCGCGGGGGCTGGGCAGCGTCCTTTTGCCGATTCGTTGGGGCGCCGACCCGGAGGCCATCTTGCTGGAAATCATACCACCGCGCTGAGGGGCCCGTTTACTTTTGGGCCGCCGCCGCGGCAATCTCAAGCCGCTACCCGGTCGCGCCACTGGGCGGCCAGGGACTCCCTTTCACCGGCAGCGAGATGATTCAACGCCTGGGCAACGATGTCGACGCCAACCATCTCGCTCCATGCCTGGATGAGACGCTTGGTGACCGGTCCCGGTATAGCCGCCGTGGGCTTCACGCCGCCGATACTCTGTACCGGAACGATCGTCGGGCTGGTGCTGGCAAGAAACGCTTCCTCCGCGTTGTACGCGTCATAGGCCGTGAAGTTGCCGTCCATGACTTCGATACCGAGCTTCGCCGCCAAGGAGAATATTGCGTCCTTGGTGATACCGTCCAAGACGTTTTTATTCGACGGCGTGCAAAGCTTGCCGCCCATCACCAAAAAGAAATTATGGGCGTTGGACTCGCTGATGTTGCCGTCGAGATCGAGCATCAGCGGAATGGCGTGGGGATCGACTTGCTTGGCTTCGAAGATCGCCATGTTATGATTCATTTTGTTGGTGATCTTCGCCTTGGGCTCCAAACATTGCGGCGGAATTCTTCGCGTGGAAGGAATAACCAGCTTCACACCCTCGACGTAATAGCGGGCGAATTCCTGGAACCCGATAACGACGCAGTAGACGGTCACCGTGGCATTGCCCGTGGCGCGATTGCCCCGCGACGAGCGCAGGCCGCGGCTCACCACCTGCCACAGCGCCACATCATCGTCTATTTCCAGGAGAGGTCTATTGCGCGCCAAGACCTCCAGCGTGATCTTTTCGATTTCCTGCGGCGCGAAACCGCAATCGATCCGCGTATAACGCAGCGAGCGAAATAGCCTTTCGGTATGTTCACGCAGGCGAAACGGCTTGTGCCCAAAGGTGCGGGTGACATCGTAAACACCGTCCCCGGCGTTAAAACCGGTGTCAAACACCGAGACCTTGGCTTCGCTTTCCGGCACGAACGAACCATTTAGGAAGACGATCATCTCACTCATGGTTGCCCCTCCTGAGAAACGCCCAATCGGGCGACCGCATCTGCGCTTATCCAACACTTATCGAACGCGCATTGAGGCTGTCAATCAAAGCCGGACGGTGCTACGTCGCTCTTCGGCGCGCCGGCCGCCGATGATCGAAGTGGCGAGCCCCACGAGGCTCAAGGCCGCGGCCACGAAAAATGTCGTATTCAGCGCGGCCACGAAGCCGGCCGGATTCGCCGTCGTAATCGCAGCCGCAGCGACGCCGGTGTAACGCTCGAAGGCCAGCGACATGGAAAGGCCGCCCAGCGCGACGCCTAAAACGTTGCCCAGACCAAACGTCACATGGTTGACCGAGGAGGCAAAGCCGCGATGTTCTGTTGGCATCATGCTGATCATGGCCGTTGAATTGGCCGGATTGAAAATGCCGTTGGTAATCGCCCCGGCGATGATGAGCAGCGCCGGTAACAGCCAATGTGAGTCCGGCCGCAACAAGACACCCGCTCCGAGCGACAAGACCATGAAGCCGACACCAAGACTCGCGGGGAGCCGCGGTCCTAAGCGGTCGGCGAGATAGCCGCTTATCGGCGCCAACGCCACGGTGAGGATCGACGGCAGCATGAACAGGATACCAATCTGGGTCGGAGACAATCCCAAAATGTCTTGCAGGTAAAACGGCATCAGAAATCCGGTCAAGGTGTAACAGCTGGCGACGATCAGCAAGCTCACGACACTCAGGCTGAAACGGCGTATTTTGAACAGATCGAGATTCACAAACGGGAATTTAGTTCTAGACTCGTGGAGGAGAAAACCAACCAGACTGGCAAACAACAACAGCGCCAACCCTATTTGCATGGCCGGATCGATGACCTGCTGGGCGCGCCGGTCGAGCATCACAACCAGGCTAGTCGTAATCGCGAAGAGCAGCACCGCGCCGAGATAATCGATGGACACTTGGTGGCGCTGCGACGAGGTCTGGCGCCTCTTCAGATTCGCCACCGCCAGGGCCATACCACAAAAGCCGATCGGCACGAGAAAGAAAAAACTCCAACGCCAACTCAAGTAATCAATCGTAAAACCGCCGATACTCGGTCCAAGCACGAAACCGACGTGGTGCGCCGTGGTCATATAGCCTTGGGCGCGCCCGGCAAGATCTTCGGGCACCGACTCCGCCGCCAGCGCCCGGCTTGAAGACTGTAACATCGACGCGCCGACACCCTGAACTACGCGCGCCCAGATAAGCTGGAGGACGGTCTGCGAAAGTCCGCAAAGCAAAGAACTAACGGAAAAGACCAGGAACCCTAGAGCGAACATCTTTTCCCGCCCCCAAAGATCGGAGATGCGTCCAAAAATCATCGACAGGCCGATGTTCGCAAGCTGGTATGACAGCAGCGCCCAGGAAACGCCCAAAAGATCGGTTCCCAAGCTCTGCGCCACCGTCGGCATCGAAATGCTGACGATGCGCGTCGCCGTGCCGGAAAAAAACGTCGCGAGAAGTGCCGTGGAAAGAAGCAAATAGTTGACGCGGGAAGCCACTCAGAAATTTTTCGCTTTCGAAGGATTTCTTTCTTTAATAACGCCGAACGGCGTTGGCGGCAAATCCTATCTGCTATCTCAGCTCTCGCAAAATATTTTTAGCATAACGTTCCTCGTGGCCCATCAATGAACTACTTCCGTTCGCGGAATTGCGTAGAGAAATCTCAAGGTATGGCGATTTTCGTAAGAGCAGGAATTTTGTAGGGGCGGGTTTCAAACCCGCCCTTCCCCTGGGTTCCACATCGCCATACTGCCGAATGTCGGCTTGACAGGTCGAGCGAGCGGGCGGTAAATGGAGAACAGTCGAGCAATGACCATGAGGATGGCCGAGTGCAACTAGAACTTCTCGATTATTCAATCGAACGCATCGAGTGGGCCGAACGGACGCTCCTCGATGGCAAGTCTCTCACCATCCATCTCCCTAGCCTGCAAGAACAAATCAAGGACCTCTGCCACGCCATTAGGATTGATTACGAGTTCGCTCGTCCCGGGGAATCCAAGCGCATCGTTCATGTTCTGGACACTGTGCTGCCCATCGCAAAAGTAAATGGCCCAGGTCCGGCCTTCCCGGGCTTTGACGGGCCGGCGGAACTTGTCGGAACGGGACAGACAACCCGCATTGGCAATCTGCTCGTGACCATCACGGGTCGGTTTCCGCACCCAGAGTCGTTGACGCCTATAGAAACGCCGCGCGAGGGAATTCTCGACATGACGGGCGTCGGCGCCGACTATTGCCACGGTTCGGATCACTTTCATCTCATCTTGTCCCTGACGCCCGACCCCACCATTTCCAACGTTGCCTTCGACCAAGCCCTGAGAAGTATCGCGCTCCGATGCGCGCGTTTTCTGGCGCAGGTGGAAAAAACCGGTGGCGCGCCGGAACGACGGACCATCGCATTGCCTCCGGTGAACAACGAGCTGCCAAAAATAGTCTTGATCTACCAGGTTCAAAGCCAGGTGATCGGCGCGCGGACTTTTTATTACGGCGAAGAGGTTTCCAAGACGCTACCGACTTTC
>DASWHT010000459.1:0-3585 GCA_036398075.1 Binatia bacterium
ACTGAAAGAAAAAGATACCGAAGTGGCGCCACCCCTCGGCCCAGAGACGATCCATCTCGGCCGGCGTTGCGCGCAGACAAAGGAAGTTTTGCTGGCGGTTTGCGGTTTCCATGTTAACTACGACGAGCTGTAATCAGTCTACCCGCAGGCGCGCTCGATGGTTTTGTGCAAATTCTTGGCGAGCCCACCGCCACTGTAGCCGACGTGGAGATAACACCCCGTCACGAGGAAAAAAACTTCCCGTATTTCTTTGCCACCTGCTCTTTCATTTCGGCGCTCGAGCCCGAGGCGAGCGGAAAATCTTTTATCCATTCGTAGGGCCGCGTCGCATCGATGATCGCGCGGGTGCTGAAGCCTTTTTTGTCTTTCGGTATCACCGGATCGAGGGGACCGCTCCAGGCGCGGCGGATAAAGTCGGTATCGTTGGCAGGGTCCGATCTGGTGCACATGGCCCAGAGCACATCGTTCATATCGTAAGGATCGATATCGTCGTCCACGACAACGATGTAGCGTCCCAGGTACGCGCCGGCGCCGCACTGGGCCGCGATGACACCGGCTTGCTTGGCATGTCCCGGATAACGCTGCTTGATCGACACTGCGGTAAAAAAACGGCCTTGGAAACAAGCGACGCCGCGGATATCCGGCACCCCGGCTTTCTCCAAATGATCCCATATAAACGCCGAGCGCACGAGGTTGTCGTCGGAACCGCCGGGAGGCCGTGACGATGGCGCGCCGGTGAGGATCGGATTGCTGCGGTGCATCAAACGTTTCACTTTGATAATCGGTTCGGCGCGCTCGCCGCTGGCGTAGTAACCAGTCCACTCGCCGTAGGGGCCTTCACGGCGTTGCTGATCGGGTAAACATTCGCCTTCGATGGTGATTTCAGAATAGGCGGGAAACGGCAGACCCGCATGTTTGCCGAGAATGACATCGACCGCCTGGCCGCGGATTCCGCCAGCGTAATCGTACTCCGATTTACCCCACGGCAGATTATTGGCCGCGGCGGTCAACAGCAGTGGATCGTCGCCGAAGCTTATCGCGACGGGGCAGGGGCGGCCTTGGTCGAAGTATTTCTGGCGAATAATTCTCCCCTGTTTTCCCGGCGAGATATAGAGCGCTAACGTGTTACGGTCGTGCACCATGACGCGGTAACAGCCGATGTTGACCCAGCCTTCGTCGATATCGCGGGTAATGACGAGGTGGGCCGTGCCGATATATCGGCCGCCGTCTTGTTCATGCCAGTGCGGCACCGGCAAAGAGAAGAGGTCGATGTCCTCGCCTTCGTAAACATTTTCCAGCACCGGCCCCGTCTCGACCACCCGCGGTGGTATGTACTGCGGGTTATTCAAGCGTTTGCGCCACGCTTGAATAAACTGGTTACGATCATAATCGAGCGGCAGGTGGGTCGTCAGACATTGGCGTTTAAGCGACTGGTGGTGGACGCCGACGAGCACCCGATGACCCGCGGGATAATCCTTGATCTTGTCGAAGAGAATCGCCGAGTAGGGCGGATTGCGCGCGTACACTTCGGTCACCGCGCCCATTTCGTACTGCCAATCGACGCCGTCGACATGTCTCAGCTCGCCGAAGTCGTCAACTCTATCCATCCAGCCGCGCAAATCGTTGTAAAGCATCCTTTTGTCCTTTCGGTTTGTTATCAAAAACCGGCATTTCCCTGAGTGAGCCTAGTTGTCAGCAATTTTATAAATTCTTGTGGCGTTTCCCCAAACTATTTGTCGCCGTTCATCATCGGTCATGCCTTTTAGACAGTTGGTTACGATGTCATCGATAAACCAACGGCGCTACTTTCTTCTGATTCAACGGACCGCTGTAGCGAATTCATCTTGGCGGGGTTGTACGGATTGTGCAACCCGGTTAGGTCATGTGCGCTTGGGAGACTTTGTGATCCTTCGGGATGCCGGCCAGGGGCTCATCGCGCTCGCGCATTAGCCAATAGGTGATACCCAGATGACTGCCCTCTATTTGCTTCTGTAAACCTTTTCGAAGAAGCCCTCGTCGTCGAGCTTTTTAAGCCAGCTGGAGTCGACGATTCGCTCGGCTTTTACCAAGGCGACTTTGGGATTCTGCTCGCTGACGTATTTGATTACGGTTTTGGTTCCCTCGACTGTCGGGTATGGTTTTCTATCGAGTTCTTCGAGCGCCTCGACGTAAAAATCTTCGGCGGCGTCGGCATTGGGCAATCTGAGATTCTTGGCGATGACCTCCCTGACCGCTTGCTTGTTGTCCTTGTTGAAAACGTATGCGTAGCCTTCGACAACTGCGCGGACAAAGCTGTCGAACAGCTTGGGATTGGCCGACATCTGATCTCTGCGCGAAGCGAGCACGGTATTTTGGTAGGGGATCTTCGCTTGATTCATGTTTAATAGCTGAGTGTAGCTTTTGGCCAGCATGGTTTTGGTGGCGAGCCGCTGTAACATCGCCGCGTCGAGCCCTTTCTGTTCGAGAGCCGCCATGCGCTCGGGGTCGAGCCCTGTTTGCATTATGAGTATCTTATCGCGCTTGGCATCGAGGCCCAGATGATCCAATGCAATCAAGGCCGATACGTGGGAAGAGCCGCCAAAGCGCGCCGTGCCGAGTCGTTTGCCTTTGAGATCGGCCGCCGTCTTGATGTTGGGTTGAGTGATCAAGCTGAAAGGCGAGGTGTTGCTGATGCCGAGAAACATCGCGATGTCGGTGCCGCCGGCCATCAGGCTCACCAGCGCGGCGGGGGCGTTGGCCGCGACCTGGATTTCCCCGGCGGCAAGCATCTGGCTTACCAGAGCGCCGCCCATGACGAATATCATCTGGACATCGACACCGTACTTGTCAAATATCTTTTTGTCCCTGGCTACCCATAGCGGGGTGTTATGCGGAGTCGCCGTGGACACCGCTACTTTGAGCTGCTGGGGCCGCGCAGATTGCGCCAGGGAAAGATCGGCCACTGGCAACGCCAGGATAACGGCAAGGAGCCCAACTCGTAACGCTTTGTAAGTCATCTATTACCTCCGATGGTTTTTTGTCTTGATCGGGCTCTCGCTCCGTCCGCCGCGCTCCCGCGATAAAAGACCCTAGAGACCACCCGCCGTCTCAGTGTACACATTGAGAGCGCCGATTCAATTCCATTCCCGGAGTAAATTTTCACGCACAGTGAGAGTATTGGTAAAGTCTAGCCAAATATATTTGAAATTTACGTTGTTTTTGAATTACCGAATCGGAAAAAAGATGACTCGCGCAAAGCCGCAAAGCACGCCAAGTTCGGATTATTCCCCCTTTTGCAAAGGGGGACTAAGGGGGATTTCGCAATTCGAAAAATCTCCCCTTTCCCCTCTTTTCCAAAGAGGGGTAGGAGGCGTTCTTGGCGTCTTGGCGCGATAAACTTTCCTGAAGTGGTTTTGTGAAACATTTTAAGCGTTAGAATCTATGGCGCCTCGAAAATCCGACTCAATCTACAATCGCATTCGCCAGATTCTCGAATCGGCGCGGACCAACGTCGCTCGGTCGGTGAATACGACCCAGGTTGTAGCTTACTGGCTTATCGGGCGAGAGATCGTGGAGGAGCAGCAACGAGGTCAAAAACGTGCGGCT
>DASWHT010000460.1:0-16241 GCA_036398075.1 Binatia bacterium
TCCGCCCGGAAGGATAGGGAAACATCTCAAGCACGTAATACTTGGGTTTGCCGGCCGCCTCGTCGACCCGAAAGCTATTTTCTTCATCCCAAATTTTCTGCCACTTTTCTTCGATATCTTTTGGCCGGTAACGTTCTTCCATATTCAGATCGCTTCAGTTCAAGGTTCAAGGTTCAACGTTCTGAAACTCGAACCACCGATCCAAACACCTTGAACTTTTGAACATTGAACCTTGAACTAATCTATTAGACCGCTCGCCCGCGCCACCTGGTCCAACACGCCGTTGATAAACGCCGGGGAGTCGCCCGTGCCGAAGCGTTTGGCGATCTCGATGGCCTCATCGAGGCTGACATTGGCGGGTATATCCGGGCAAAAAATCAATTCATACGTGGCCATGCGCAACAGCACGAGATCGACCTTTGCAAGGCGCCCCAGTTTCCAGTTCTCCGTGCATTGTGCGATGCGGCGATCGATCTCCACCCGTTGGCTAACGACTCCGGAAACCAGCTCGCGCGCGAAATCCTTCGCCCTGGCGTTACCTTCAAAATGACTGAGAAATAGGTCCACCGCGCCCGCTGAGGTGTCGCCGGTGATCTCGATTTGATACAGCGCTTGTAGGGCCAACTCGCGACCCTTGCGCCGGATGCTTCTGGTCGAGCCGCCGGTCTCTATGGTTACCTGATTCGGTGACAAGGATATCTCCGGATGGCGCGCGTCGCTCTGCCGCGGGCGGTTACTCATGGGGCAGAAGTCGAATCACGTTGGCCATCTCCACCGCTGTCAGCGCGGCCTCGTAGCCCTTGTTGGCGTCTTTCGTGCCGGAGCGTTCCATGGCTTGCTGGCTATCGTTAGTAGTCAACACGCCGAAGCCGATCGGTATTTGATACTGCCGCATGGCCGCTAAAATGCCGCTCGTGACGGCGTCCGAGACATACTCGAAGTGAGGCGTATCGCCCCGTATCACCGCGCCGAGGCAAACCAGGGCGTCATAGTCGCCGCTGGCCGCCATTTTTTCCGCCATGAGCGATATCTCAAAGGCCCCGGGCACTCGCGCTACCGTAATCCGTTCATCTTCGCCGCCGTGGCTCTTGAGTCCATCGAGGGCGCCGTCGAGCAATTTGTCGGTGATGAATCGATTGAACCGGCTGACGATGATGCCGATCCTGAGCCCGCGCGCGTCGGCTTTACTTTCAATAATATTCACCATGGCTCGATAAAAAACGAACCCCCTAGCCTAAGACTTCACGGTCTTGGCGTCAAGATTCGTAAACAGGTGGCCGAGCTTGCTTTGTTTGGTCCGCAGATACTGAAGATTGGTCGCGCCGGGCGGGATCTCCAGGGGCACCCTCTCGACGACATCGAGGCCGTAACTTTCCAGGCCGGAGATCTTGCGCGGATTGTTGGTCAATAGTCGAATTTGCTCGACGCCCAATTCGCGCAACATCTGGGCGCCGACGCCGTAATCCCTGAGATCCTCCTTGAAGCCCAGCTCCAGATTCGCTTCCACGGTGTCCCGCCCCTGGTCCTGTAAACCGTAGGCCCTGATCTTGTTGGTAAGGCCGATCCCTCTGCCTTCTTGATGCATGTAAACCAGCACTCCCCGGCCTTCAGCGTCGATGAGTTTTAGGGACTGGCGAATCTGATCGCCGCAATCGCAACGCTCGGAGCCGAACACGTCGCCGGTGAGACACTCGGAATGCAACCGAACGAGTACGCCGCCGCCGCCGCCGATGTCCCCTTTCACCAGCGCCATATGTTCGGCGTTATCCACTTCGTTGCGGTAAACGATGGCTTTGTACATGCCGCCGTGGATCGTGGGAAATTCTTCTTCGGCGACGCGCTTGACCAGCCGCTCATTGCGCAAGCGGTAAGCGATCAAGCTAGCCACGGAGATAATTTTGTGCCCTTGCCGCTCGACGAGTCGCTCCAACGAGGGCAGCAGCGCGACGGAGCCGTCGTCTTCGAGAATCTGGCAAATAGCACCGGCAGGTTTGTAGCCTGCCAGGCGCGCCAAATCCACTGAAGCTTCGCTGCGGCCCGAGCGCGCCAAGACGCCGCCGCTACGCGCTTGGAGCGGCTGGACATGTCCCGGCACGACGATATCTTCATGCCGGGTTTCCTCGGCAATGGCGGCCTGGATCGTATGGGCTCGCCCCTGGGCCGAAACCCCATGCACGCCTTCAAGACGGACGGTGAAGGAGGCGCCGCATAGCAGCCCGCGCAACTTGCTGTTTTCCTCCGGCACCAGCAGAATTCCCAGCTCGCGAATGCGCTCGTCGGTGAGAGTGACATACACGATCCCGCGCCCGTGGCTGAGCATGTAATTGACGCTCTCAGCGGTCACCTTCTCGGCTGGCAGAAAGAAAAAACCGTCGCTGTCGGGGGCGTCCTCGTTAATGAGGATCACCATGCGGCCGGCGCGAATTTCTTCTAGAGCTTCTTCAATACTGGCGAGGGGCATGGGTTAAGAATTGACGAGAATGCCGTTACTGCCTAGCCCGAGCGTTACCTGCGATTGGCCATGAAACTATGAACATATTTGCCGATTAAATCCGTTTCGATGTTGACCTTATCACCAACCCTACGGGTGCGCAAATTAGTGTGGCGCAGAGTGAAAGGAATGATCGCCACGGAGAATCGCTTTCTACGACATTCATTGACCGTCAGACTGATGCCGTCCACCGCGACCGAGCCCTTGGGCACGAGCAGCACGCCGAGCTTGGCCGGCACGTGAAAGGTGAAAAACGTGAACTCGCCTTTTCTCAAAATGTCGGCCACCGTAGCGATCCCATCGACATGCCCGGTTACCAGATGCCCGCCGAGCGGAGCACCGAGCCGCATGGGCCGCTCGAGATTGACCAGGGAGCCGGCCCGCAATTTCTCCAGATTTGTGCATCTCAGGGTTTCCGGCGATACATCCACGATGAAATCGCCGCGTCCCTTTTTGACCACCGTGAGGCAGGCGCCATTGACGGCGACGCTGGCACCGAGCTTCATGGCGCGCACGGGCAATTCCGTGCCAACCGTGAGCACCACAGAGCGGTCGCCCATGCGCAGGGCTTTGATTCTTCCCACGCCCTCAACGAGTCCAGTGAACATAACGGCAAATCTAAACCAGCCGCTCAAAGAAGAAATGGAGCACTGGAGTGTTGGAGTGATGGAGTGATGGGCTGGCCACCCCAATACTCCAATACTCCATTACTCCAATATTCCATCCAATGAGTCACAAATAGCCCGACACCACGACGTCGCTGCCCGCCCGCGTGACTTCCAGGCGTTTCACGCTAAGTGACTGTTGCACCGACTTGATTCCCAAACCATCGATCATCACCCGCCCGTCGCCGCCGATCATCTTCGGCGCGTAGAAAAACAATACCTTGTCCACGGCCTTGTCCTTGAGAGCGCCGGCGGCGGTGGCGGCCCCTCCTTCGATCATCACGCTCTGTATGCCCCGGCGCCCAAGCCCCTTTAGCACCGCCCTCCAGGGAATTTTGCCACTGCGCTCCGCCAGCCGCAAAACCTTTACGCCCCGCGCTTCCAACGCGCGAACGCGCGCCGCGGGGCTCCGGTGACTGGTCACCACAAGGGTCTTTTCCGGGTCGCTCAGACGAAAGAGTTGCGCCGCCGGCGCAATACGGAGGCGCCGGTCTAAAACCACACGCCATGGATTGCGCCCGCCGGCTATCCGGCAAGTGAGCTGCGGATCGTCGGCGATCACAGTGCCGGAGCCAACCAAAACCGCGTCCACTTGGTTGCGCAGCCGGTGGACTATTTTGCGCGAGTCCTCGCCGCTTATCCAATGCGAGTCTCCGCTTACGGTTGCGATCTTGCCGTCTAAAGAAGCGGCAAGTTTCAATGTCACGAACGGCAACCCTCGGCTGATGTATTTAATGAACGCTTCGTTCAGCGCGCGGCATTCATCTTCCAGCAGGCCGGCATATACGGCGATGCCGGCGCGCCGAAGCTCTCGGAATCCGCTGCCCGAAACCAACGGGTTGGGATCCCTCATGCCGGCGAAGACTGCTTTGACGCCCGCCCTTATAAGCGCGCGGCTGCACGGCGGCGTGCGCCCGAAGTGGCTGCAAGGCTCCAGGTTGAGGTAGAGCGTCGCGCCCCGGGCTTTCTTGCCGGCCCGCTTCAAAGCGACGATCTCGGCATGGTCGGCGCCGGCCGCTTTGTGATAGCCGGTGGCGATAACTCTTCCGCCGCGCACGAGCACCGCGCCGACCAAGGGATTGGGAGTCGTTCGTCCGGCGGCTTTTAGCGCCAGGCGGCATGCCATGCGCATGAAGCTACGGTCGGCGTCGCGCCAGGATGGCTCGGTCAACGTTAAGGCTCTCTTCTTTGCCTGCCGGCGCCGGCCGGCTCCGCGGGATGGCGCTTGCGCTCTTTGATCAGATCTTCCAACTCAGCCATGAACTCGCCGATATCCTTGAAAGACCGGTAGACGGATGCGAACCGCACATAGGCCACCTGATCGATGTCATGCAGTTCGCGCATGAGCGCTTCGCCGATGACGGAAGCGGGAATTTCTTTTTCACCGCCCTCCGAGAGGGTGCGCTCGATGCGGTCGGCGACAGCCTCAATGGTATCGATGCTCACCGGGCGTTTTTCGCAGGCGCGCTTGAGCCCATTAATGATTTTCGTCCGATCGTAATTTTCGCGCCGGCCGTCTTTCTTCACCACCAGGGGTATCATCTCCTCCACCCGTTCATAGGTTGTAAAGCGGCGACTGCAACGGTTGCATTCGCGCCGGCGCCGAATCATATTGCTGTCTTTGCTCAGCCGAGAATCGATGACCCGGTTATCGGTCTCGTGGCAAAAGGGGCATTTCATGGTCTTGAGGCAGTAGGCGGTAGGCAACAGGCATTAGGGGGAGGGACTATTGCCTAGTTCCTAATGCCTTCTTCACTGCTTTGGCAAACGGTGAGGGTATACGGGAAATTTTCGGCACAGCTCGCCCACATCAACAGCGATGGCCTCGAGCGCGCCTTCATCGCCCACGGAGTTGAGCGCGCGCACGATAAAATCACCGATCGACTCCGCTTCCTGCTCTTTCATGCCCCGGCTGGTGACGGCAGGGGTGCCTAAGCGAATGCCGCTCGTAACGAAGGGGGAGCGTGTGTCGAAGGGCACCGCGTTTCGGTTTACCGTGATGCGCGCCTTGTCCAGAGTCTCCTGAGCGACTTTGCCGGTCAACTCCGACTGGCGCAAGTCCACTAACATCAGATGATTATCCGTGCCCCCCGACGTTAACCGGAACCCATGGGCGGTCAACTTGCCCGCCAATGCCTGCGCGTTCTTGACAACTTGGTGTTGGTAATCGTTGAACGCAGGGCTCAGGGCTTCCTTCAATGCCACCGCCTTGGCAGCGATCACGTGCATGAGCGGCCCGCCCTGCATACCGGGAAACACTCTACTATCGATGGACTTGGCATGTTCCGCGCGGCACATGATAAGACCGCCGCGCGGACCGCGCAGCGTCTTGTGGGTCGTCGTGGTTACGAAGTCAGCGTAGGGCACCGGGCTTGGATGTAAACCCGCCGCTACCAAACCCGCGATATGCGCCATGTCGACCATGAACAGCGCGCCGACTTCGTCCGCGATCTGGCGAAATCTGCCGTAGTCGATGACCCGCGGGTACGCGCTGGCGCCGGCGATGATCAATTTTGGTCTGTGTTCCTTCGCCAGCCGTTCGACTTCGTCGTAGTCGATGGTTTCGGTCTGTTCGGAAACTCCGTAGGGAACAACCTTATATAGGATGCCGGAAAAGTTAACCGGGCTGCCCATCGATAGGTGGCCGCCGTGGGCGAGATTCATGCCCAAATAAGTATCCCCCGGCTTGAGCACTGAAAGATACACCGCCATGTTTGCCTGAGACCCGGAATGGGGCTGGACGTTAACATGATCGGCGCCGAATAGCTCCTTGGCGCGGGCGATGGCCAGGGATTCGACGATGTCTACATATTCGCAGCCGCCGTAGTAGCGCTTGCCGGGATAGCCCTCGGCGTATTTGTTCGTCATCACGCAACCCTGGGCCTCTAACACAGCCTCGCTGACGACGTTTTCCGAAGCGATGAGTTCCAGGTTGCCTTCCAGCCTTTGAGTTTCTTTTTGAATCGCCGCAAAAACTTCGGCGTCCGTGTCCCGCAAATATGACATGCTATCGCTCGTTTCTCCGCGGTTCAGCTTTTAGATGCGTTGTGAATCTGCGTGCCCAGTTCTCGTTCGACCGCGGAAATTTTGTCCACCCGCCGTTGATGGCGCCCGCCCGCGAAAGGTGTTTCGAGCCATGTTTCGAGGATCCGTTGCGCCAAGTTCTTCTCGGTCTTGGCACCGCCTAAGACTAGAATATTCGCATCATTGTGCTCCCGGCTGCTGCGCGCGCCATCGAGATCTTGCACCAGCGCCGCTCGAATGCCGGGATATTTATTGGCGATGATGGACATGCCGATGCCGCTCGTACAAACAAGCACGCCGCGCTCGGCGTCGCCCTGAGAGACGCGGAGCGATACCTCGCGGCCGAAATCCGGATAATCCACCGGCTCATCGCCCTGAGTACCGCAGTCGCGGACATCGACACCCCTGGCGCGCAGAACTTCGACCAGGAAGTCTTTCAGCTGCGCGCCGCCATGGTCACTGCCAACGACGATCATCGTTCTTTTCCTTACAAAAACGGTTCAAATCTAAACGCAATTCCGGGCAATAAACAAAATCGCAGCGCCGTGGCCGATTTCATTCCACGGTTGCTGCGATTTGCGCTTCAGACCGCTCGGACGTTACGGCAATCGTCCGGACCTTGTTTGCCGCGTGACGCCGGGAAGCTACCGGTGGCCCTCGATGTAGGTGATAACATCCTGGACGGTTTTGATTTTTTCCGCGTCCTCATCGGAGATTTCCATCTCATACTCTTCTTCCAGAGCCATCACCAGCTCGACGATATCAAGAGAATCGGCTCCCAGGTCTTCGATAAAGGAGGCTTCCGGAGTTACTTCCTCCTCACTCACCCCCAACTGTTCGCATACAATCTCCTTGACTCTTGCTTGAACCGACGCAGCCATACAATCTCACCTCCTATCTACGATTTCCTCACATATATACGCCGCCATTGACACTGATCACCTGCCCGGTGATATACCCCGCCGCGGGTCCAGCGAGGAAAGCGATGGATTCCGCCACATCTTCGCAGGTGCCAAACCGCCCGAGAGGAATAGAACGCAGAAATTCCTCCTGGAGTTTAGCGGGCAACTGTGCGGTCATTTCCGTCTCGATGAAACCCGGAGCCACCGCGTTCACCGTGATCCCCCGGGAGGCCACTTCCCGCGCCACCGCTTTGGTAAATCCGAGGATGCCCGCTTTGGTCGCCGCGTAGATCGACTGTCCCGCATTGCCCGTTTGGCCGACCACCGACGATAAATGAATGATCCGGCCGTAGCGCTGCCGCAGCATAACCCGGGTCACTGCTTTAGTACAGAGAATTGTGCCCTTCAAATTGATTCCGACAACCTGATCCCAATCATCGGGCTTCATGCGAATTAAGAGGTTGTCGGCAGTGACACCGGCGTTGTTGACGAGAATATCAATTTTGTGATGCCGGTCAACGATTATTTTTATCGCCGCCTCGATCTGATTTTCGTCCGCGATATCGAACCGGCAAAGTTCGCCGCGCCCCTGGACGTCCTTGGTCAACGCGGCCAAGGTTTCCTCCGCGGCTGCCTGGTTGTTGCGATAGTTAATCACAACATGAGCGCCAAGCCGGCCCAGAGTTAAGACCGTGGCTCTGCCGATGCCGCGGCTGCCTCCGGTCACCAAAGCGATCTGTCCGGCGAGACTCACCCGGCGGTCTCCCCGCGCATCCTGGCAAGATCTTGCGCGCTTTCAAAATTTTCGGTGTCGAGACACGAGCTGATCCGTTTGATGAGTCCGCTTAGCACCTTGCCCGGACCAACCTCCAACACCCGCTGGCAGCCGAGAGCTGCCAATTTGCGCACGGACTCTTCCCAACGCACCGGTCGCACCGCTTGCTCCGTGAGCAGCGACTTGACCCGGCCCGCATCCTGGTTCACCTCGGCTTCAACGTTGGTAACCACCCCCACTGACAAGGAATTAACGACGATAGAGGCCAGCGCCTGATTTAGCCTTTCCGCCGCCGGCCGCATAAGCTCGCAATGAAACGGCGCGCTCACGGGCAAGTCCAAAACTCTTTTCGCGCCGCGCTCCTTCGCCAGCACCGTAGCGCGGGCTACCGCGCGCTTAGCGCCCGCGATAACGATCTGGCCGCCGCCGTTATAACTGGCCGGCGCAACGACTTCACCCCCGCTCGCCTCGGCGCAGAGCAAACGTACCTTGTCCATATCCAAACCGAGAATCACCGCCATCCCGCCCTCACCCGCGGGCACCGCCTCTTGCATGAAACGGCCGCGCTGGCCGACGATTTTGACCGCATCGACGAAACTAAAAGCGGCGGCGCAAACCAACGCGCTGTATTCGCCGAGACTGTGGCCCGCGACGAAATCAGCGCGCAGCGGAGTTTCCGACTCCAGTACCCGAAGCGCGGCGATGGAAGCGGTCAAAATTGCCGGCTGGGTGATTTCCGTCCGCTTGAGTTCCAGATCCGGACCATTGAAACAAAGCTTGCTCAACGAATAGCCGAGCGCGTCGTCGGCCTCGGCAAAAATCCTCTTTGCCGCCACGAATCGTTCACAAAGATCCTTTCCCATGCCAACATACTGGGAGCCCTGGCCGGGAAACACGAACGCAACTTTACTGGTCGCCACTCTCTGATTTCTCCCTTGCCGCGGCTGCTTCCGGCTTCTCCGCCAGCGCGTCGATTTTCGATTTGATGCGGCGCCAGATCTTTCCCGGCAGGCTGTCCTTTCCGCCACTGTCCAACGCCGCCGCGTTGGCGAGATCTTCCATGATATGGCGGTTCATGTCGTGCTCCACCGCGTCGCTGGCGGCGCGTATGGCATTCTTGATAGCGAGCGGACTGGAGCCCCCGTGGGCGACGATGGCCACGCCGTCAAGACCGATAAGCGGCGCGCCGCCATACTCGGCATAGTCGAGACGGCGGTAGGCTTCGCGCAGAGCTTTGCGCGTCATCAGATAGCCTAAACGGCTGGACAGATTTTTTTGAAAAGCGTCTTTTAAAACTTCGCTCGCGAAATTCGCGACGCCCTCCATCGTCTTCAGCGCGACGTTGCCGGTAAAGCCATCGCAAACAACCACGTCAACAGTCGCGTTACAAATATCTCTTCCTTCAACGTAGCCGACATGATTCAGCGAGCTTGCCGCCAACAGCGCGCTCGCCGCGCGGGTCAGATCGGTGCCTTTGCCATCTTCCTCGCCATTGCTGAGAATGCCGACGCGAGGTTTTGCAATCCCCAATACGCGCTCTGCGTAGATCGCTCCCATGATGCCGAACTGGGCTAGATGATGAGGCTTGCAATCGACATTAGCCCCCGCGTCCACGACGATCGTTCCCTTCCCGGCGCTGGGGACAACCACGAGAATCGCCGGCCGCGCCACGTGGGACAACCTGCCCATAACAAACATACCCGTCGCCATCATCGCGCCGGAATTGCCTGCGCTGACCACCGCTTGGACCTGACCTGATTTCATCAGGTCGAAGGCGACCTTCATCGACGAGTCCTTTTTTTTGAGCGCGCTGCGCGTGGACTCATGCATCGCCACGCACTGAGAAGCCGGGACAATTTCCATCGGGCCGGCGTTGAGCCGGGACAGTTCCCGTTCGACGGCATCCTTCTGGCCGACGAGGACTACTTCGACGCCGAGATCTTTAACCGCACGCCACGCTCCCTCAACGATAACTCCGGGAGCCCGGTCTCCACCCATAGCGTCGACGGCGATTTTCGGCATGGGGAGTGCTTAGCTCTGCTCGGTTGGCACGACGGCGCGCCCGCGGTAAAAACCACAGTGCGCGCAGGCGCGGTGCGGCAACACGGTTTCGCCGCAATTGGCACAGGTGCTCCATTGCGGCTTGGCGATAGCGTCATGGGAACGGCGTTGATTTTTGACTCTTTTCGAGGTCCTTCTCTTGGGAACCGGCATAGGCTTGATCCTGTCTTTCCCTGCTTCAAAACAGCAGCTGTAAACTTTGAATGTCCGATCTAGCGATCGATCCTGAGCGTGCGAAAAAACGCCATCCGCGGATCCTCCGCGGCGCGGGGACACCGGCAGTCCTCGTAATTGAGATCCACTCCACAACCGCCACACAGCCCCCGGCAATTTTCCGCGCAAAGCGGGCGGGTCGGCAACGCCAGCATGACTTGTTCACGAATCAGCGGCGCGAAGTCGATCTCGTCACCCGAATAGTAGCTCAAGCCCAACTCTTCCCGCCGCAATTCCTCCGTCGAGCCATTGGAGCCAAAAGCATCCGGGCTCAACACGATGTCAAACTCGTGCTCCACCGGCATGGAAAAGTCTTTCAGGCAACGGCTGCAACTGCTCTCGATCCGCCCGTGAAACGAGCCGCGAAAAAAGAGTTGGCGACCTGAACGATAGCAAACGATATCAACGTCAACCAGCGGCGGAAACCGAAAATCGCGGGTCTTTCCCTTTCCATAGGTCTCATTCAACTCCTCGATGCTCTCCGAGAACTCAATCGCCTTAGGCGACTCGGGAATGTCATCGACGAGGACTTTCATGAGCGGAAGGATCGCAGCACTAGATTCAATTGAATATAGATAAAACAGCTCCGTTGTCAAGGCGAAGCGTTTCAAGGGAAATTCAAATCATTGCGCAATATTCAGCACTTCCGAGCCCCGTTCGGTTGTAATTGACCGCTCTTTACGGGAATCCTCATGAAATCAACCGGCGCTGGGATCCCGCCAGGGCTCCGCGGCGCCCGGATGCCAGTTGGCCACGGCCGCGACGTTAGACCATTCGCTTGAGTATTCACCGCCATTTTGTTAACGAGTTTTTATCCATGCCATGAATTTTCCCATTTCATTGCAAAGAATCTGGGGCGGCAAGCGATACAACGCCTTTAACAGCGTGCTGAAGGAAACATTCGGGACGCGAGTTTACAAGATTGGCCTGCGCGTGGATTTCACCTGTCCCAACCGCGACGGCGCGGTGGCCGTGGGGGGCTGCATTTATTGCAACAACGCGAGTCATACTCCGGTAGCCTATCGTCCGCGCGCGTCCGTCATCGAGCAACTGCGCCAAGGCGCTGAAGCCGTGCGCAAAAGACACCGAGCGGAAAAGTTCATCGCCTATTTTCAGAGTTACACCAATACCTATGACTCGGTCTCGAAGCTGGAGAAACTCTACCGTGAGGCTCTCGATTTCCCCGGCGTCGTCGGCCTCTCCATCAGCACGCGCCCCGACTGCGTCCCCGCGGATGTGCTCGATCTGTTGACCGACTTGTCGCGTGATACCTATTTGTGGTTGGAGCTAGGCTTGGAATCGATTCACGACCGGACGCTCAAGTGGGTTAATCGCGGCCATGGACTGCGCGAATACATTGACGCGGCGGAACGGTCGAAAGCGCGCGGTCTTAGAATTTGCACTCACCTAATTTTTGGCTTTCCCGACGAAAGCCGTGAGGACATGCTCGCCGCCGCGCCCTTGCTCAACCGGCTCGGCATCGATGGTATCAAGCTCCACAATCTGCACGTGATCAAAAACACGGTGCTGGAAAACATCTATAACGCCCGCCCGTTTGAAATTTTCAGCAAAGAAGAATATGTCGCCCTGGTGGCGGATTTTCTCGAGTTATTGAATCCGGAAATAGTTATTCACCGTCTGACCGGCGAAACCTACCGCGCCCTCACCGTGGCACCGGACTGGTCGGTGAACAAGCTGGGCGTGCACAACGCCATCACCCAAACGCTCGCCGCACGAGACACCTGGCAAGGAAAGCGGCTTCCCGGGAACACCGCCCAGCTGCGCGGGCGGATTACCTCCTATGACTCTGAAGGAGCACAGCCGTGAACGGACATATCGGTTTGATACATTCCATCTTACCCGCGACGGTCGACCTGCACGTGACCATCCCGGAAACCCACGCTTCGGCGCGCAATCTCGGTTCGGAGCGCGCCGGCTCTGGCGCAATTATCGCTCCAGACGGTTATATCCTGACCGTTCACTATGTTACGGTCGGCGCTTCGTCGATTACGGTAACGACCACCGATGGTGAGCAGTTTCCCGGTAAAATTGCCGCCCAGGACCAGGAAACCGGGCTCGCCCTCGTCAAAATTCCCGGCCACGATTTGCCGTTCCTGCGTCTAGCGCCGCCGAACTCCGCGAACCTCGGCGACCCAGTGGTCATGATCGCTAGTGCCGGCCAGACCGGGAGGCGCATCGCGGGCGGCTATATCAGTTCCACGGAGTCTTACGACGGCCAGTGGGAGTATATGATCGATAAGACCATTCGCGTGACAGCATTCAATCCTGGCTTTGGCGGCGGCGCATTAGCGAATTTTCGCGGCGAACTGGTCGGTATCGTTTCGTTGAACTTGAACGAAGTGGGGAAATTTACCCTGGCGATACCGGTCGATTACTACCGAACCTACGAACAGGAATTGAAACAATACGGCCAAGTGCGCAGCCGCCCTAGCCGGCCGTGGCTCGGGCTATATTCTAATCCTTTGGCCGGACATGTTGTTGTAAGCGGCGTCGTACCCGGTGGCCCTGCGGCAAAACACGGGCTCAGAGAGGGGGACATTATTTTAAGCGTGGAGCAAAAAGATATCCGCTCTCGCTCGGAACTTTACCACGAGATGTGGAAGAAACGCCCGGGAGAGCGGATCTTGTTTAAGGTTCTCAGAGAAGAACAGTCTTTTGAGTTGGAAGTCATCGGCGGCGACCGCGCCGACCGTTACCGCACCTAAGCCGATTTATCCAAGCGTCGAAAACGTATCACAGAGTGTCGATAGACCTCCGCTTGGGTTCAAATCGTTCAAGCTGTTCAAGCCGTTCAAAACGTCCGGAACGGTTGGAACTATTTGAACGGTTTGAACCATTTGAACGGCGCGAAGCGGCCCTAATCACCCCCGCCGACTTTTTTTATAACGCCCTTGCCGACGACTTTGATGGCGAGCGCCGGCGTATAAGCCTCAGGCTCGTAGTTGATCAGAGCCTTATCGGTTTCCTGCAGATCTCTTAACTTAACCGAATTACCGCTTTTTTCGATCTTGGTTTTCTCATCGACGCCGACGACCTCCTCGCGAACTTTTCCCTTGCGTTCCATCTGGAAGGTAATCGTCCGTTGGCCAACGCTGCTGATCACACCCTCTACTTCGACAGCTTTAACCTTGGTAGTTTTTGTCGCTGCTTTGGCTTCCGCTTTGGCAGCTGGTTGTATTGCGGCCGGCGGAGCTGCTTTCGGTTGCTCCGGCACCGAGCCACAAGCAATCAAACCCACCGCCACCAAAATTGCCCCCGAGGACAGAGCCAAAAGCCCCGATAACCCATTCATAAGATGCCTCCTGGTTTGCTCATTAGATTCAATTCCCGGCGGTAAGCCCAAAATCGCCCGGATAATCGCCAGCATTTAAACCATATATCCGAACGCACTGTCAAGCTACTTTGGCCGGAAAATCCACGGAGAGGATGACAGTAAAACCGAATCGCGCTGGCAGAATGGCTAGAATCGTCATTCAATGGCGCCAGACTGCGTGATTCTTAAGAAATTTTTGACATCGGCGATAAGACTTATAACTACATACTCAAACGGGACAATTGAAAGGTCCTGAAGAATCCACCATGTCATCTCAACGCCCCTATAGCGAACGTCATTGGTACGTCGTTTACAGTAAGCCTCACAAGGAGAGCAGCGCGAAATTTCATATTTCCGCAAAAGGACTTGAAGTTTTCTTCCCGCGCCTTTCTCTTCCGAGAAATACCAAGAGAGCGAACCCGGTCATTGCACTGTTTCCAAACTACTTATTTGTTCGTCTGAATATAGAATCCGAAGAGTACGGTTACGTATCGTGGTCACCAGGTGTCAATCGAATCGTTGGATTTAACGGGTACCCCACTCCCATCGACGACGAAGTATTGAACTTTCTGCAGTCCCGATCGGATTCCGAGGGGATAATTGCAGCCGAATCGAACTTAAGGCGTGGCCAAGAGGTGCGCATAACGGAAGGACCCTTGAGTGGCCTTTTGGGAATTATACGCGAGCCGCCTACTGCCAAAGGCCGCGTAAAGGTCCTGCTAACGCTTCTCAACCGCGACGCCGCCGTCGATCTTCCCCTCGAATTCGTCGAAACATCATGGATCGCCGCAAATTCCGAGACGGGAACGCGGAAATTCTGACCCATTCCTCGGTTGTAATACCTAGCCAGAAAAATACCTGCCGATCCGTCTGCGCAACAAAGCGTTATCCTGGATTACTCGTACATTAACGAGTCGTTCAAAAAGTTCCAATCGTTCCCGTCGTTTTGAACGTTTTGAACGGCTTGAACGATTTGAACCCTGTTTGATGCCCGATCTTGGCTTCAGATGCGGCGCGATAACGCCGCGGGATAATACCGACGGGCTTTTTCCTCGGAAACATAACCTAAATCCACATCTCGCAGGACCGCGGCGGCATCCCTTTTTGCCGGTTGTCCATATCCCCCCCCACCAGCCGTCAAAAACGTCACTGTCTCGCCAGGCTGAACCAGCATATGGCTAAACTTTCCCGGCAGCGTCTCTTTTTTGCCGTTGCGCTCGATGAACGTTTGGTTGGTCGCTCCTTCTTCTCCCCCGAGAAGTCCCCAGGGCGGGCATCGGAGACGATCGGTGTTGCGGCTTACGTGCAGCTCGGAGAGCGGCGTCACTTTAACTTCAACGCCGACGCCACCGCGGTATTTTCCTGCGCCGCCGCTATCGAGGCGGAATTTGTGGCATTTATAGAGCAGCGGGTAATATAGCTCTTGCAGTTCGATCGGAGTGTTCTTGACATCGCCTTGGCACATGGAAACCGACGCTGACGCGCCGTCTTCGAATGGCCGCCCGCCCCAACCGCCGCCGATGATGTTTTGGCAAACGTAGCGGCGGCCGGTTTTGGGATTGGCGCCGAATATCGCGTAGCCGCCCATATCGCCCTTGTGCGCCGCGGGAATACGCTGCGGCAAAGCCGGCGCCAGCGCGCGCAAGATCGTATCGAGCACTGTCGGTAGCGATAGGCTCCAGCCGCCGATTGGCGCGGGTCGTCGCGCGCTGAGCAATTTTCCCGGCGGGAGAATGACTTTGAGCGCGCGGAAAGAACCTTCATTTACTTCGCGTTGCGGCGAAGTCAACGCTTTGAAGGCGACGCGCGCCGCCGCCATCCCTCCCGACGATCCGCAATTAATGAAGCCAGGCACCTGATCGCTGACTTCGGAGTAATCGATGGTCAGTTCATCGCCGCGCACTTCTACCTTGATTTTAATCGGAATCGTTTTGTTCATCACTCTGCCGTCGTCGTCGAGAAAGGACGAGGCTTCATAATCGCCGTCAGGGATTGCGCGCACGGCTTCGCGCACGAGTTTATCGGTCTGGTCCCAGATCACTTCCACCGCTTCTCGGAACCTCGCGCCGCCGTACTTGCGGCAAATTTGCTGCAAACGTTCTTCACCTGTGCGGCAGCAGGCGATCTGGGCGCGCAGATCGCCGAGGGATGATTCCGGAAATCGGATGTTGTCTTCGATCAAACGAAGCACTTCGGTGTTCGGCCGGCCTTGGTTGTAGATTTTCACCGAGCGAATCTGCAGCCCCTCTTCATAGACATCGCGAGTATTGCTCGATCCGAATCCGGTGCTGCCCCCCCCGACGTCAATCCAGTGGGCGCGCACAGCAAGAAAGTACATCAACTTACCGTCCCAGAAAAACGGCGTGTAGACCGCCATATTGTTTAAGTGCTGCCCGCAGATCTCCGGGTGGTTGACCAAAAACACGTCGCCGGGATAGATGTTCTCCTTGCCGTAAACTTCGATGCCATCCTGCACCGCCACGCCGAGGTCGGCGAGAAAGATCGGCAGCGCGCCTTCGTTCTGCGACATCGTCCGCCCCTCGTCATCGAGCACCGCAACACAATAATCCTGCACTTCATAGATCATCATGTTGTAGGCGGTCTTCCTAAGCACCGCCGACATCTCGTTGGCGGCCGCTCTCAGAGCGCAGCGAATTATTTCAACGGTAATCGGATCGACAGCCACAAACACCTCAGAATCTTAATTAACCACAAAGAGCACAAAGGTCACAAAGTAGGGGCGCGATTCATCGCGCCCTCGAACGGAAGATGGGGA
>DASWHT010000461.1:0-7110 GCA_036398075.1 Binatia bacterium
GCATGACATCAACGAGAGGGGTCACGTTGATCTGCGAAATCGTGGTTCCGCCGCCTTGCGGCGAAGCATCAAAAGCCATAAGGACCTCCAGCCTGCTGGCGCTTGTTCCAATCGTTCAAAACGTTGGAAAGACAGAATTTAACCGCAAAGGACGCAAAGGACGCAAAAAAAGAAGAGAGATTTAGCCACAAAGAGCACAAGGGACACAAAAAAATTATCTTGAGCGCTTCGCGCCCTATGAGTTCTTTGTACTCTTTGCGGTTAAATGTCCGAGTCCCAAGTTCGCCGCGACCTCAGCGCCTCAGCGGTTAATCATCCCTCATCCCTCTATGTATTTTGCGGTTAAATCATCCGATCGGGACGGCTATAGCCGTCCCGTAATTTATGACCTTTGTGCCCTTTGTGTAAAAATTTCCTGTTCCCCCTTAGTTGCGGCTTTGCCGCGCTAAGCCAATTCTACTTGAAAAAATGCCGCTCCGCGATATTTAAGAACTCATGGGAAAAATTGTCCATTTCGACCGCGAGAACTTTAATGCTCTGCGCGAAGTGATTGTATGCCATCAGCGCCGGTATCGCCGCCGCCAAACCGGCCGCGGTGGCGATCAACGCCTCAGCGATGCCGGGAGCAACGGCTTGAATACTCGAGGAATGGGTCACGCTGAGGCCGCGAAACGCATTCATAATACCCCAAACGGTGCCGAACAGACCGACGAAAGGCGATGTGCTTGCAGTGGTAGCCAAGAACGTGAGCGATTTCTCCAGCTTGGTGATCTCCACGCTGGTCGCGCGTTTCATGGCACGCGCCACGTTGTCTATGCCGCCTAATTCCGTGCTGAATCCCTCGCCGGTAGCCGGCTCCTTTTTGCCGCGGGAAAGCCGCGCGAGCTCCTCGAACCCGGCCCTAAAAACCTGAGCCACCGGGCTCGCCTGCAAATCGTGACTGATCTCGTTGATCGAAGACAAATTGCGCCGCTCCCAAAAAATCTGAATGAACTTTTCCGATTCTTTGTTGGCCCGGCGAATTTGCTTGAACTTGTAAAAAATGATGCCCCAACTCACCACGGAAAACAAAATCAGGGAGTAGAGTACCAGTTGGACCAGCGGGCCCGAGCCGCGCACGAGATCCAAGATACCATGTTGCTCGGGTACCGAAACGGAATTTTGCGCGAGCAGCTGGAGCGACCAGATCGAAGACATCAGGAATCCGACGAGATAATTGAAAAAGTATTCCAAGCCCTGTATTTAATCAAATTACGTGTTTGGTTGTCATTATATCTTGACATCGACGATTTAAAAATCAATTGACGGTAGAATCATCAAGAAATTTTCTACGGCGGATCACCGGGCCGCGCCAGACCGTTAGGCGCGACTGCTGGCTGACTACGCTGGGTTGAGCGTAAGGGTCATGTGGGTAAAGTTATGATTAAGACTATCGACCAACTGCCGCTGGAAAACAAGGTTGTTTTCTTGCGCGTTGATTTCAACGTCCCGGTGCGCAACGGCAAAGTCGCCGAGCCGCACCGCATCGACAGCACGCTGCCGACCATTCGCCGAATACTTCAGCGCGCAAAAAAAGTCGTCATTGCGTCGCATCTCGGCCGTCCTGACGGCAAGCCGTCGCCGAAATACAGCCTCGCGCCGGTGCGCGAACATCTCGAACATGTGATTAAAGAGCCGGTGGTTTTGGCTCCCGATTGCATCGGCGCCGAGGTCGAACGGCTCGTGCGCGAATCAACCCATCGGATCATTCTGCTCGAAAATCTGCGCTTTCACAAAGAAGAAGAAGCCAACGACCCGGCCTTTTCCAAGGCCCTTGCCGCGCTGGCCGGAGTCTACATTGATGATGCCTTCGGCGCCGCCCATCGGGCCCATGCGTCGATCGTGGGCATGGCGGCTTATTTTAAAGATAAAGGCGCGGGCCTCTTGATGCAAAAGGAACTCGACTACCTATCACGCGTCTTGACGAATCCAGACAAACCGTTCGTGACGATCTTGGGCGGCGCAAAGGTCTCTGACAAGATCGGGGTCATCCGCAATTTGCTTCCGAAAGTGAACGCGTTACTGATCGGTGGCGGCATGGCATACACTTTCTTAAAGGCCCAAGGAGTTGAGATCGGCAAATCGCTCGTGGAAAACGACAAGCTGCAGCTTGCGCTCGAGCTCTTGCAGGAAGGGGCCGCCCGTCATGTGGCGATTTTGCTGCCGGTGGATCATGTCACTGGAGACGCAAACAAAGAAAACCCCACGACTACCGACGGAATGATTCCGACCGACCGACTAGGGCTTGACATCGGTCCTAAGTCGGCTAGCTTGTTTAGCAACGAGATCCGCAAAGCCAAAATGGTTCTTTGGAATGGCCCCGTGGGGCTCTTTGAAGTCCCGCCGTACGACGCGGGCAGCCGATCCTTGGCCCGAACCCTCGCCGATGTTGGTTCAAGTTGCGTGAGCATCATCGCGGGCGGCGATACGGTCGCCGCTGTGACCGCCGCGGGCGTCGGCGATGCACTCAGCCATCTCTCCACCGGCGGCGGCGCAACACTGGAATTTCTCGAAGGCAAACAACTCCCGGGAATCAAGGCCCTTGAGGGAAATTCATGACTGCCCCTCTGATCGTCGGGAATTGGAAGATGCATGGCACCCAATCCCAATGCCGCGACCTGGCGCGCGGCGTCGCGCGCGGACTCAAGCGCAACGGGCGACAAATCGAAGTCGCGCTGGCGCCCCCACACACGGCTCTCGCAAAAGTCAAAACCGTGATCGCCAATAGCCGAATCCGGCTCGCCGCCCAAGACTGTCATTGGGAAGACCAGGGCGCGTTCACCGGCGAGGTCAGCGCCGCGATGCTAAAGGATGTAGGCTGCGAATTTGTTATACTGGGCCACTCGGAGCGGCGCCACATATTAAATGAAAGCGACCTCGTCGTGGCCAAAAAGGTCCAAGCCGCGTTGCGCAACGGGCTCCGAGCCATTTTATGCGTCGGCGAAACATTGGCCGACCGCCAAACCGGCCGCACCACCGCCGTCATCACCCGCCAACTGCGCATCGCGTTGAAGGGCTTGGGAAAAAGTGCTATAGACAACATCGAAATCGCTTACGAACCAGTGTGGGCCATCGGTACCGGACTCAACGCCACTTCAGAGCAAATTGCGCGGGTACACGGACGAATTCGGCAGTTCGTCAAGGCTTCTTTTGGAAATCGCAAGGGAAACGCCGTACGCATATTATATGGTGGCAGCGTCAAGCCGGAAATTGCCGCGGCTATTCTTCGGACGCCTGGGGTAAACGGGCTGCTGGTTGGCGGCGCAAGTTTAAAGGCTGAAACATTTTTACCTATCGTCACTTGTTTGGATCTTCCAGGTCGAGTGTGAAGGAAAATTCACCACAGAGACACAGAGGACACGGAGAAGAGGATTTAACCACAAGGGGCGCAAAGAAATTAGGACTTACCACGAAGGTCACGAAAAGCACGAAGTTCAGAACAAGAGAGATCCGAACCCTTCGTGAACTTCGTGGTTAATTCCCTCTGTCCGCGCCTCCGCGGTTAGCCGTAGGGACGCCTGAAGAAACTATTGTTTAAACTGAAATGATGACTTTATGATCATCCTGGTTACAGTAATTCACGTTCTGGTTTGCATTGGCTTGATCCTGGTGGTCTTGTTGCAAACGGGTAAAGGCGCCGAAGTTGGCGCGGTGTTTGGCGGCTCGAGTGCGACGATCTTTGGCAGTAGCGGCGCCGGAAACTTTTTGAGCAGACTCACGACGGGCATGGCGATCGTGTTTATGATTACCTCATTGACCTTAGGCTATTTCGCGGGACGAAAACCGTCCGAGACGATTTTCGACAAACAGCCGGCCGCCACAGCGCCGCCGGGCAGAACCGTAGCACCCAAACAGGAAGGCGCCCCGGCGACCCCCTCACAACAACCCCCGGCTCAACCCGGTGCTCCACAGGTCAATCCGCCCGCGAAACCCTAAACCCCTTGATATGAAATGCGAGGATGGCGGAATCGGCAGACGCGCTAGTTTGAGGGGCTAGTGCCAGAAATGGCGTAGGGGTTCAAATCCCCTTCCTCGCACCATCCCAGCCAGCTGATTTTCTCCACCTGTGATCGTTCTCGTCAGGAAATCGTAACTGGAGTAATCTGACGGCGTTTTCGCCCGGCCAAAGATAGTTTCTCATCGCCTCCTGAGGGACGGCAATTACATCCACCCGCCACCGCAAGTTGATCACTCGTGGACAAAATAAATCAGCGTTGCGCTAAAGTGACGCGCTTTGTCATTCCCAGTCCTGTCACCTCATCGGAGTTTCAATTTTGGTCATTTTCGTATATCTCCGGACGCCCCTCAGTCACCAAAATCCATTGATAACAGCGCTTTAGAGTTATCAATAAGTCTGGCATGGAGGTTGCTCGAACACCACGTGAAAAAAGGAGAATTTCAATGGAACACGAAGAAAACAACATCAGATTGCTGACTCTTTCTGAGGTTGCGACGATCCTAAAGATTTCCAAACGGACTTTGCATAGGATGATCCAGCACCGCCAGATTCCCGCTTTCAAAGTCGGGGGTCAGTGGCGCATTCTGGAGAGTCGTTTTCAGGAGTGGATGCGGGTTGAGGAACAAGCGGCGCCACGACTGGGGTAGCAAATCGCCGGAGCAGAACAGGTCGGGCTATCATCTTTTAAATCCATAGGACTCCCAGTTTGCCAGAACTTTTTCTTGCAGCTCCTGAGGCCAGAGTTTTTCAAACGTTGCCTTGATCGGGATTGTTTCCTGAGGCCAATCTTTTGGCCAGGTACAATCGAAAATTACACCTGCCGCGTCGCCCATCAGCCGCTCTTTCTGCGCCAGGAACGGTAATAACACCGGAAAGCCCGGAATATGGGGAACCGGGTGAATACCGTTTACCGGATGGCACTTCGTCGTCATGGCGTGGAGCACTTCGTCCATGTTCGTCGGATCGACGTCCGCGTCTACGATAACCATGTAGTAAACGAAAAGCCCCGGCTTGGTCGCCCACACGGCGTGGGCCACACGGCGCGCAAAGTTAATGAACGGCACTTCCGTCGAGACGACAACCATGTGCCCGACGCCGAAGGGAGGGCAGAATACTCCCTTTATCGGCAGCCCCATTTTTTTCAGTTCCGAATAAATCTCCGCCCCTTTGATCAGCGCCGTGGCGGTCTGCCCTTCGTGCACGGGCATGCCCATGTTTGAGAACGGCAGAATCGGATCGTTGCGGTAGGTGATGGCGTTCACTTTCAGGATCGGCTTCGGCGACGACTTCCCTGCCTCGTATCCCATGTACTCCCCGAACGGCCCCTCCGTACGGCGCTCATGGGGCAACACCTCTCCTTCCAAGACGATTTCCGCGCTCGCCGGCACCATCAGGTCGTTGGTTTCACACTTCACGAGTGGAATCGGCGCTCCCTGGAGCCCGCCCGCAACGTCGACCTCGTTGACGTAGGGCGGCAGCATCACGCAACTGACGATGGGAATCACGGGTTGCCCCCCGATGGCGACGGCAACGGGCATCGGTTTACTCATCGCTTCGTATTTTTGATACATCTGGCCGATATGCTGCTGAAGTGGGAAAAGGCAGCCAAGCGTGTTGCGGTCATGCACCATCAACCGGTACATGCCCCAGTTGACCCAGTCGCTTTCGGGATCTTTGGTTATGACCGTATGCCATGTGCCGATATAACGCCCGCCGTCTCCTCCATGTATGAGCGGGATCGGAAACTTGAGCACATCGACGTCATCGCCGAGTAGAATATTTTCCTTGCATGGGCCGGTTTTGAGCGTCACGGGTGGTAGCGGTTTTTGCTTGCGTTCCAAATAACTTTGCATGATTTCCTTCGCGGAGGCGCTGGGTTTCATCCCCATGGCTATAGCGGTGCGCGCGAAGAGCCCATGGCCGGGCCGGCGGCTCGTTCCCAACGGCGCGCCCAGCGCCCGAAACCCCATGGGGTACCCCTTGACGTTCTCAAAAAGCACCGCCGGCGAGCCGAGGTCGTAACAACGCCGCGTGATCGCGCCCATCTCCAGGTTCCAATCAACCTCGGTGTGGATGCGCTGCAATTCGTCGTACTCTTCCAGCAAATCAAGATAGTCTCGCAGATCGGCAATTTGCATGGGTACTCTCCGTGAACAAGTCTATTGGGTCAACGTCGGGCTACGCGACCGAAAATCGTTAATACCTTAACTTTTATAGCAGACAGCACAGAGCTAAAGCAAAACAAAATTGTCGACATAATACCCGCTCATAAAAGAGGCTGTACATTTAGTTTACAAATTGCTAGACATGCATAACTTATTGTTTTATATTCCATCATTCCACGCTAAAAAGGAGGGGCTTATGGCAGAGTCATTTAGACCGGCAGGACTACCCGCAGACATTGGCGCCTATCTGGGACCAGGCACCAAGATCAACGGCAAATTGCATTTCGATGGGCCCGCAACTATCGAAGGCGAAGTGGAGGGCGAAATCGTCGCTCAGGCCAACATTACGGTGGGCCAACAAGCAACGATCAAGGGGAAAATCTCGGCGGCATCGATCCTGGTTCAGGGTAAGGTGTTGGCGGACGTGCAGGCGGAAAAAAAGCTCGAAATCCAACCACCTGGTTCGGTGGTGGGCGACGTAAATATTCAGAGTCTGGTTATCGGTGACGGAGCAGTCCTCGAAGGACATATCTCCATGAAAAAAATCGAAGGCCGGGTCTTGCCGATCCGTCAGGAAATTAAAAAAGAGAGCGTATCCTAAGCAGCTCAATCGACGAACAAGGAAACGATTTTCCGCTCCTTTGCGTTGACCAGCCCGCGCGCTGTGATCCTGAGCGAAGGCAGGGTAACGAAGGGCAAAAAAATCAAGGCAAAAATAGGCCTGGCGAACGGCGAGCCCATTTCCCTCAATCGATCCTGAATCCGCCCCAGCCTGCGCCCCACGCTTTGCCAAGGCTCCAGGGAAAAAATACCACCAATAGTAAAATCGACTTTTTCGACGATCGCTCCGTTGTGCGCGATGGCGATGCCGCCGCCGCATTCGATCAGGGCGTTGGCGCACAGCGCCATGTCCGCGTCGTCGGCGCCAACGACCATCAGCGTATTCTC